>DATCXG010000037.1:0-10317 GCA_036565945.1 Gemmatimonadaceae bacterium | reverse complement strand
GAGCTGGTACGGGACGCCTGTCGCAAGAGCGGCGGTGAGCTGGTGCCGGTGGACAGTGAGCACAGCGCGATACTCCAGTGCCTGGCCGGCAGATCGACGGCCGATGTCCGTCGTATAATCCTCACCGCATCGGGCGGACCGTTCAGGGAATGGCCGCGCGAGCGGATAGACCGGGCGACGGTGGCCGATGCACTGCGACACCCCACGTGGCGCATGGGGCGCAAGATCACCATCGACAGCGCGACGCTCGCCAACAAGGCGCTGGAAGTCATCGAGGCGCACTTCCTCTTCGGCCTCTCGTATGAGCAGATAGAGGTGGTCGTGCATCCGCAGAGCGTCGTGCATTCGTTCGTTGAGTTCGTGGACGGCAGCGTACTCGCACAGGTGGGAGCGCCGAGCATGGAGCTACCGGTCCTGTACGCGCTCACGCACCCCGAACGGGTGGAAGACGCCGGTGTACCACCATTCGATCCGGTAGAGCTCGGCCCGCTCGACTTCGAGCGCGTCCGCATCGACGACTTCCCCACGTTCGCTCTGGGCGTGGAGGCCGGTCGGCAGGGCGGGGCCGCGCCGGCCGTCTTCAACGCGGCCAACGAGCAGGCGGTAGCACTGTTTCTCGATGGCAGGATCGACTTTGGTGACATTCCGCGCACGATCGGTGCAGCCCTGGCAGCGCTCGGCGACTCCGGCGGCAGTAGCCTCGATGCGCTCCTCCGCGCCGATGAGTGCTCGCGACGTTTTGTGAGAGAGATGTTCAGATGCTAGATGTTCTGCGTTCCTTCCTCGCCATAGTGGTGGTCTTCGGTATCGTGATCTTCGTTCACGAGCTGGGCCACTTCCTCGCCGCGAAGGCGATGGGCGTGTACGCGCCCCGGTTCTCGATCGGTTTCGGACCCACTCTCTGGAGTCGCAAGTGGGGCGAGACCGAGTACATACTCGCGGCGCTGCCAATTGGCGGCTACGTGCGTATGGCTTCGCGCGAAGACGATTCGATGGCGATGATAGAGGGCGGCGGCGAACACCCCGCCACAGCCGATGGAGAAGACGGCGAAGATACCGAACGACGATCGCGCTGGTACGACCCTAACGCTATCGCTCCCTTCGGCCCGAAGCCCGTGCCCGAGCACCGATGGTTCGAGTCGAAATCGCTACCAGCGCGGCTGCTGATCATGATCGCCGGCGTCACGATGAACATGATTCTGGGCTTCGTGGTGCTCGCCGGCCTCACGCTGAGCACGGGTCAGAGTGTGATTCGCACTCGGGTGGTAGGAGCAGTGCACGCCCTCACCGCGGCGCCCGAGTTGGCTCGCCAGATCGCCCCGGGCGACACGATAGTGTCGGTGAACGGCGTTGCAGTGGAGAGCTGGAACGACATCGTCGCCCAGATAGACACGGCCCGCGGAAGTGTGGTGAGCATCCTCACCCAGCGCAGTGCCCAGCCGGTGTCCATCCCCGTGGTGGACGAGGGCGCATCCGGTGTCACGCGCAAGCAGCTCACCTTCGCGATCCAGCCATACTTCGCGCCGGTGATCGACGATGTCCTTCCCGACAGCCCGGCCGACCGAGCTGGGCTGGAGGCCGGTGACAGCGTGCTGGCGGTGAACGGCCGGCCGGTGAGCACCTGGGCCGAGCTCGTCAACCTGATCGAAGCAGCCCCCGGGACGCCCATATCGCTCGCCGTGGCACGCAGCAGCGGACTGGACACGATTACCGTTCGCCCCGACTCCGTGCCTCAGGAGAACCCGTTGACGGGGCAGACCGAGATGGTGGGCAAGATAGGGGCGCAGCCACGCACTCTGATCGACCACCGGCCGGTGTCTGTCGGCGTGGCCGTGCAGAGTGGCTGGGATCAGACGTGGGGGATCGCGGGGGCCGTCGTAGGCTATGTCCGCCAGCTCGTCACGGGACAGATGTCCATCAGCAAGTTGAACGGCCCAGTCGCGATTGGTCGAGCCAGTGCGACCGCGGCCAAGCGCGGCGTGGACAGCGTCCTCTATCTGATAGCCATCCTGAGCGTTAATCTGGCAGTGTTCAATTTGCTTCCCATTCCAATCCTGGACGGCGGCCAGATCATGGTCAACCTGGTGGAGGCAGTGAAGGGGAGCGCACTCAGTACACGAACGCGCGAATACCTCCTTCGAGTCGGGCTCGCGGCTATCGCGCTCCTGTTCGTGATAGTGTTGTACAACGACATCACCAGTTGGGTGAGGAATATCCTCGGCCTCTGACGTGCGCGCCATCGCGATAGTCGCCCTAGTGCTGTACGGCTCCATATTGTCAGCGTCAGGCATGCACGCACAGGAAAGCGCGTATCGCTTCACGATCGCGCGGTCGACCGACAGCACGTTCACCTTCTCCACGGCGCGCAACGACTGGGTGCGATCTGGGATGAGTGGGATAGCGGTCGATCCGGCTCAGCGCGACGCTCTCATCGCGCGCTTCCGCGTCACGCATGTTGACGATGACAGCGCCGTAGCGCTGATCACCGGCCAGACCACGCGCGTGACGAGCGAGCACGTGGCCCTCCTCGAGCGGCCGCGCAAACCGTGGTATCGCCAGGCCACCTTCTGGCTGGGCGGTGTGCTGGGCGCGCTGGTAGCGGTAGTGGCGTCGAGGTAGTGCTCAGCGGCTGCGGCGCTCGCAGAGGAGATGCGCGCGCTCGCGGCGCGGTCTCTCCGCCGCGACAGTCAACTCCGATCGGTAGTCGGCGCAGTAGCTCGCGGAGACGCGCAGGGAGTATGCGCCTACCGGGAGGATGATGGACGTCGTCATCGGCGCTGTGCCGCTGGCGACCTCGCTGTCCCCTACCGCCGTGATGGCCCACCGAGCGCCAGCGGGTTGCGCGTCGATCCACAGATAGCCACACGGGAGCGGCGAGAGCGTGACGCTGGACCGACCGGTTTCGCGCACGCGCACCGTCGCCTCAGCGCTCGCCGTAGGGCAGCCATCGATTGTAGGTACCACCGCGCTCACCCGGTGAACGCCGGGCGCGATGCGATCGCTCCTCACGCTGCCGAGGCCGATGCGCTTGCCGTCGATGCGTACCACCGCCCCGGCAGGAGCGCCAACCTGTACTACCGGCTTCGGCGGAGGCGGGGCCTCGGCAGGCGTCCCTCCGACAGCCGAATCTGCTGTGGACTGAGCGGGCGTCGGTGCGGCGGCCGGAGGCGCCTGCACAGTGTCGAGCGTGAGAATCTCCGACGGAGCACTCCCGTCGACGGTACCATACCGGATGCCGGCCGCTATCAGGGCAATCGCAGTGATCCCGCCGATGAAAGCCAGGATGATGCTCAGGCGCCCCCTCCTGCCAACCGCCGCGGAGAAGTGCGACGCGATGGCGGCGCGCGCACCGCTGACCGGCGTGCGCATCACGACCGTTGCATCACTTCCCGGTGTTATCGCCTTGCCCAGGAGTTGTTCGAGATCCGCGTGCAGCGCATCGCCAGTGGGATAGCGCTCATCCGGTGACTTCTCCAGACACTTGAGAATGACGCGCTCCGCCCCGCGTGAGAGCGCCGGGTTGTAGGCCCGGGGCCTGGGCGCCGGCTCCTCCACGTGCTGCCGCGCTATCTCGTACCAATCTTCGCCCTGGAACGGCAGAACCCCGGTGGCCGCTTTGAACAGAGTGACACCCAGCGAGTAGATGTCGGCACGGCCATCGAGTGCCAGCCCGCGCGCCTGCTCGGGCGAGAAATACTGGGGAGTGCCGACCACCATATTGGTGCCGGTCTGCTGGGTGTAACCGCTGACGGCGCGCGCGATCCCGAAGTCGGCCACCACGGCGTTCCCGTGCTCGTCGAAGAGAATGTTGTCAGTCTTGACGTCGCGATGGATCACGCCCTCGCGGTGGGCGAAGGCCAGCGCCGCGGATACATCCATGCCGAGGCGCACGAGCAGCGGTTCGGGCAGCGTCCCCATGGTGCGCAGCCTGTCGTCGAGAGCGGCTGGCAGATAGTCCATGACGAAGTAGACGGCCTGGTCCTCGCGGCCGACCGCGAGGATGCGAATGATGTTCGGGTGCCGGAGCTTGGCCGCTGTGGACGCCTCGCCCCGGAAGCGTGTTTCGAAGGTCTCCTCGCCAGCGTACTGCGGTTTGAGTACCTTGATAGCAACCGGGATGTCCAATTCCGGGTCATACCCCTTGTAGACCCAGGCGAATCCGCCGGAGCCGATGAGAGAGTCGATGCGGAATCGGCCAAGGTGACGACCTAAGTAGCGCTCAGGCAAGGCGAGATACTTTACAGGGGCCTGCGAGGGGAGTAAATTCCTATGCTTCAACGAATTCGGCTCAGTAGGGCGGCACGTCTGGAGAATATATCATAATGGCGTTCGTTAAATCAGGCATCATCGAAAAGTACGGGACGCACGAGTCCGACAGTGGCTCCACGAGAGTGCAGGTAGCGCTCCTCACCGAGCGGATCAACTATCTGACCGATCACTTTCGCGTCCACCAGAAGGACAACCATAGTCGCCAAGGCCTGCTGAAGATGGTGGGCAGGCGCCGCCGGCTTCTGGACTACATGAAGCGGACCGACCTTGGGGGGTACCGGCAGCTCATCAATGAGCTGGGGCTCCGCCGTTAGTTCGTTGGTCATCTGCAATCGCGCGGGCGCCCTATCTGCGGCCCCCGCGCGTTTTGTGTTCCCGCAACGATACGAGCAAACATGCAACGCGTAGAAACAGAGTTCGCCGGTCGCAAACTGATCATCGAAACCGGCCGTATGGCGAAGCAAGCATCTGGCTCCGCCCTAGTCCAGTACGGCGATACGGTGGTCCTGGCGGCTGTCACGGTGAGTGATAATGTGAGCACTCTCCCGTTCTTCCCATTGACGGTGGAGTACAAAGAAAGGTCGTACGCCGCGGGGAAGATACCCGGAGGGTTCATCAAGCGCGAAGGTCGTCCGCGTGACGAGGAGATCCTCTCCGCTCGCATCATCGACCGCACGATCCGTCCTCTGTTTCCCGAGGGCTTCAAGAACGAGGTGCAGGTATTTCTCTACGTCATCTCCGCCGACCAGGAGAATGACCCGGACGTGCCCTCCCTCCTCGCCGCCTCCTTCGCGCTGAACGCATCCAAGATCCCGTTCCTCGGCCCAGTCGCCGGAGTCCGGCTCGGACGCCTGCAGGAGAAGTGGGTGGTCAACCCGACGTTCCAGCAGCTCGAGTTCAGCGACATGGACCTCATCGTCGCTGGCACCAAGGACTCGATCGCGATGGTGGAGGGCGGCGCTCTCGAGGTCAGTGAAGCGGACATGGTCGAGGGCCTCACCGTCGCGCACCGAGCGGTGCAGGAGCTCATCGCCATCCAGGCCAAGCTCCTCCCCAAGGCCTCCGTGGCCAAGATGTCGTGGGAGAAGGTCGCGCGCCCCGATGAGCTCGTGGCACGCGTGAAGGAGCTCGCCGAGGGGAAGATCAGCGAGGCGATCAACCGGAAGGACAAGCACGAGCGCGTCGATGCGGTGGAGCTGGTCAAGAGGGAAGTCAGGGATGCGCTGACGGTGGAGTTCCCCGACAATGCCCGCGATATCGCCGACCTGGTTGGCGATCACGAGTACCACGCACTCCGGTCCCAGGTGCTCGACAAGGGTGAGCGCGTTGACGGTCGCAAGGTCAACGAGATACGCCCGATCTCGATCGACACCGGCCTCCTGCCTCGTGCGCACGGCTCGGCGCTGTTCACTCGCGGCCAGACGCAGGCGCTCGCTGTAGTAACGCTGGGCACGCAGAACGACGTTCAGCGCCTCGACTCGATCGACGATCCGGCCGAGACCACGAAGTCGTTCATGCTGCACTACAACTTCCCGCCGTTCTGCACGGGTGAGGTTCGCCCGGTACGTGGGACCAGCCGTCGCGAGATCGGTCACGGGAACCTGGCCGAGCGCGCCCTGCAGGCGTTGCTTCCTCCGTTCGAGGAATTCCCCTACACCATCCGTATCGTCTCCGACATACTCGAGTCCAACGGCTCATCGTCGATGGCATCGGTGTGTGGCGGATCGCTCGCGCTGTTCGATGCAGGCGTGCCGTTCCAGGCGCCGGTGGCGGGTGTGGCGATGGGGTTGATCAAGGAGGGAGATCGCTACGCGATCCTCACCGACATCCTCGGCACGGAAGACCACCTCGGCGACATGGACTTCAAGGTGGCCGGAACCGAGACCGGCATCACCTCGATCCAGATGGATATCAAGATCGAGGGACTCGATCTCGATATCATCCGCGAGGCGCTGGCACGGGCGCGCGAGGGACGCCTGCACATCCTGGGCGAGATGGGCAAGGCGCTGGCTCAACCGCGCGCCGATCTGTCCCCGTACGCACCGCGCATCGTCACGGTGATGATCAGCCCCGAGAAGATCGGCGACCTGATCGGCCCCAAGGGAAAGACCATCCGCGGGATCCAGGACGAGACCGGCGCACAGATATCCGTGGACGACACCGGAGCTGTGACCATCGCAGCAGTCGGCGGCGAGTCGCTCGAGCGGGCGCGCGCCATGATTCACGCTCTCACTCAGGAGCCTGAGATCGGCACCACTTACGATGCCGTGGTCAAGAGCACCACGCCGTTCGGCGCGTTCGTGGAGATCCTTCCGGGCACCGAGGGTCTGGTGCACATCTCGGAGCTCAAGCACGGTCGGACCGAGCGCACCGAAGATGTGGTGAACAAGGGCGACCGGGTACAGGTGAAGCTCATAGATCGTGACGAGCGCGGTCGTCTCCGCCTCTCGATGAAGGCGCTGATTCCCAAGCCCGAAGGCATGGAAGAGGAGAGCAGCCACGGTGGTGGCCAGCGTCGCGGGTCGGGCGAGCACGATCGTGCTGGCGCCGCGGCTGGCGAGCATGCTGGTGATGCGTCGGACGGTGCCAGCGCCGGCGCAGGAAAGGAAGGAAGTTCGCGCTCCCGTCCCCGCCGGGGCGGTGGTGGTGGCGGAGGCCGCTCGAGGCGGTGACTCCCCCAACGGTGAAGCCCGATCTCGGGTTGCGCCGCACCGTGCTGCCCAATGGACTGACCGTGCTCTCGGAATACATGCCGGGAGTGCGGTCGGTGAGTTTCGGGGCATGGGTGCGGGCGGCCTCGGTGCACGAGCCACGCGAGCGCATGGGCGTGTCGCATCTCCTGGAGCACATGGTGTTCAAGGGCACCACCACTCGCAGCGCGCGCGATATCGCGCTCTCTCTGGAGGTGCTGGGAGGGTCGCTCGATGCGTACACTGCGCGCGAGCATACGTGCTACCAGGCGCGGGTCCTCGATGAGCATCTGGAGCAGGCGGCAGACGTGATCGGCGACCTGATCTTCCGCCCACTCCTCCGCACGTCAGACCTCCGGCTCGAGCGCAAGGTGGTGCTCGAGGAGATCGGCATGGTGGAGGACACTCCGGACGACCTCGTGTTCGAGCTGCACAGCGAGGCGATGTGGGGTGAGCATCCCTACGGTTACTCCATCCTCGGCACGCGCGAGACAGTATCGTCGCTCGGCGTGCGGGAGTTACGAGAGCTGCACTCGCGCGCCTACCACCCCCCGCAGGTGGTAGTGGCAGCGGCCGGGAATGTGGAGCACGAGCGGTTACTGGAGATCCTCGAGCGCACAGGGTGGATGGGGGTCCCGGAGGGTGACAACGTCCCGCTGGCGTCTCCCACTCTCGAGGCAGTGGCGCCAACAGAACGGCACGTGGAGCGCGATGGGGCACAGACGCACATCGTGATCGGGTCGCCCATCGTGGCGCACGCGGATCCGCGCAGGTACGCTATCGTGCTCGTGGATTCGATCCTCGGCGGTGGCATGAGCTCGCGGCTCTTCCAGCGCGTGCGTGAGGAGCTGGCGCTGGCCTACTCGATATACACGTTCCAGGTCTTCCACCCGGACACCGGCACCCACGGCGTCTACGTGGGCACCGCGCCCGATACCGCCGCCCGGGCGCGCGACGCGATCTCCGATGAGCTGCTCCGTCTCTCCGAGGAAGGCTTGACGCCGGAGGAGATAGAGGCCGGCAGGAGCCAGCTGAAGGGCCAGGTCACCCTGTCCCTGGAAAGCGTGTCCTCGCGGATGTATCGTGCTGCGGGGGTAGCGCTGTACGACGAGCCATTCCGCACGCTGGATGATGTGCTGGCTCTGATCGACGCCATCCAGCCAGAGGAGATCGCGGCCGTCTGCCGTGATTTCTATGCCCCGTCCACCCAGACGCTGGTGAGCCTGGGGCCTGGGGCGGAGAAGCCGTAGTCAGAGCGGAAGGAATCGTGGTTGGGCGGGGGAGTGGCCAGTCCCGCCACTTGCGCCCGCAACACTCCTCATTGCCTTCCTGCTACGCTCTCCATTCACCATTCACATAAACTGCCCATCATGCTCATAGGCGTTCTGAAGGAGATCAAGACCAACGAGAATCGCGTGGCACTCGTACCGGCTGGCAGTGAAGCACTGGTCGCGGCCGGGCACGAGGTGCTCGTTGAAAAGGGTGCCGGGGATGGAAGCGGGTTCCCCGACGAGCTGTACGCGAAGGCAGGTGCGGGGATCGCGCCGGATGCGGCTACCGTGTGGCGCAAGGCGGACATGATCATGAAGGTGAAGGAGCCGATCGAGCGGGAGTGGAGTAACCTGCGCCGCGGCCAGACGGTATTCACCTACTTCCACTTCGCTGCCGACGAGAAGCTCACGCAGGCGCACGTCGCTAGCGGTGCCGTCTGTATCGCTTACGAGACGGTACAGCTTCCGAATGGCGAGCTTCCGCTCCTCACCCCGATGTCCGAGGTCGCCGGACGGATGGCGGTGCAGGAGGGTGCGAAGTATCTGGAGAAGCTCGCTGGCGGTCGCGGGATACTTCTCGGTGGAGTTCCCGGCGTTCCGCCCGGGCACGTGGTGATCCTGGGTGGCGGTGTGGTGGGAACGAACGCCGCCAAGATGGCCGCCGGATTGGGTGCGCGGGTCACTGTGCTAGACATCTCGCTCGACCGACTGCGTTACCTGGCCGACGTGATGCCCGCCAACGTCACGCTGGTCCACTCGAATCGGCATGCCATCCTGGACAACATCGAGACCGCGGATCTCGTGGTCGGTGCCGTTCTGGTGCCCGGCGCCAAGGCCCCTCGTCTGGTTCGCCGCGAGGACCTGAAGCGCATGCAGCCCGGCGCCGTGGTGGTGGACGTGGCCGTGGACCAGGGAGGCTCGATCGAGACCATCCATCCGACCACCCACGAGAATCCGGTCTACATGGTGGATGGCATCCTCCACTACGCCGTGGCCAACATGCCCGGTGGCGTGCCGCGTACATCGACGCTCGCACTCACGAACGCGACGCTCCCGTACGCGCTGCAGCTGGCCAACAAGGGTTGGCGCCAGGCGCTCCGCGACGAGCCGGCACTAGCGAAGGGACTCAACGTAGCGGACGGCAAGGTCGTGCATCCTGCCGTTGCCAAGTCCCTCGGGTTGACCTGCACGCCGGTGGCGGACGTGCTGTAATGACGGCAGGGGGATCTGGGGTGGGGGAGCCGGAAGCGGGAGGCGCGTCGAGCACGATCGAAAGTGGAGCGCCTCCGCTCCCAGCAAGCGGGGGGGAGCGAGAGCCGATCGCTACCCGGACCCGGCTCCTCCGCTCCCAGCTCCCGCCCATTCTCTGCTATCACAAAATCGAACGGCGACTCGAGTTGGGCGTGACCCGGATTTCGCCGCGGCGGTTCGCGCGGCAGCTGGCACGGCTAGCCGATGCCGGATGGCGGAGTCTCACGCTCTCGGAGCTGGCGGCGTGCGCGCGCGGCGAGCGCAGAGCGGCGCCCAACGAGATGGCGATCACGTTCGACGACGCCTATCGGGGCCTGCGCGAGCACGCGTTCCCCGTCCTCGAGGCTCACGGGTTCTCCGCGGTATGTTTCGTCATCACCGACTACGCGGGCCGGTTGAACCGTTGGGATGTGGCCTACGGCGGGCGCCGCTTCGCGCACCTCGCCTGGCGTGACATGCGCCGGTGGCAGGGACGCGGTGTGGAGTTCGCCTCGCACACCGCCACGCACCCGCGCCTCACCTGGGTGAGCGACGAGCGTCTCGCGGCCGAGCTCAGTCGATCCCGAGCGGCGCTGCGCGAGGCGCTCGACGTGCCGTGCACCGCCGTGAGCTATCCATTCGGTGCATGCGCGGAGCGTGAGCGCGATCGCGCGGCGGGGGAGGGCTACCAGCTCGGATTCACGCTCGCTCGCCCGTGGCGCGGCGATGCCATGATGGTACCACGCACCCCTGTCTATCTCTGGGCGCCGCCATATCCGGCTGTCGGTAGTCTCGCTCCGCTGGAGCGCCTGGCTGCCACCTGTGCGAACAGATGTGCGGTGGGCACCACACTGCTG
>DATCXG010000017.1:0-2525 GCA_036565945.1 Gemmatimonadaceae bacterium | reverse complement strand
GGGGAGCCGTCAATGCGCTGGTGGAGCGGTACGACTTCTCCGGGGCGCGCACCGTGGTGGATGTCGGGGGAGGGCATGGGATACTCATCGCCGGGATACTGCAGGCGAATCCGCACCTGCAAGGGATTCTCTTCGACCAGCCGAGCGTGGTGGCTGGAGCCGGGCGCACGCTGGAGGAGGCCGGTGTGGCGGATCGCTGTGAGTGCGTGGGCGGCGATTTCTTCCGGGCCGTGCCGCCGGGCGGGGACGTCTACGTTCTGCGCAGCATCATCCACGACTGGGATGACATGCCCGCGACCACAATCCTCACCAACTGCGAGCGCGCGATGGCCGAGGGAGGGAAGGTGCTCGTCATGGAGAGCGTCGTGGATGCGGGAGAGAAGTCGGTAGCGGCGAAGATGCTCGACGTGCAGATGCTCGTGATGACCGGTGGGAGGGAGCGGACCGTGGAGGAGTTCGAGGAGCTCTTCGCGGCGGCGGGGCTGGAGGTGGCGAGAGCGATCCCGGTGGGGGTGGACGGGAGGATAGTGGAGGGGGTGAGGGGGGAGGAGTAGCGCCGACGGGGAGGAGCGGATCGGCCGGGTGGGCCTCGCCGATCCGAGATGGTGCGGAGGACTTGCATCTACTGCGAATCGCTGGTCGCAGTCACCTGTGACCGTTACTTGACCAACGACGCGTACTCCGGGTGGCGCTTCAGGTATGCGCGCACGAAAGGGCAGTAAGGTACGACGGTGAGCTGATTCTGCCTCGCAAAGTCGAGCGCAGTCCTGGCGAGGGCGCTGGCGTAGCCGCGGCCCCCGAGCTCCCTGGGGACCTCGGTATGGATCAGGTAGAGCTTCCCGTCGCGCTCCGAGTAGGCGAGAGTGGCGAGCTTGCCGTCCTCGAGGATCTCGAACTGGCCGGCAGAGGTGTTGTTGGTGACTTGAATGGGTGCGGTCATGGGTTAATGAACGCGCGATGGGGACGATCGGTGCCCGGGTGACTGTCAGAGCATCTCCCTAGCCTGGTGGACGCGGTGCGAGCTCGCACCGCTGTCAACGCCGCGGCGCCGCGGCATAACCAGGAGGCGAAGATGCTTCGAAGCGCGATCAGTTCTCTCGCTGTACTCATGCTGTGTGGGTGTGCGACGATAATCCACGGAGGAAGCCAGGACGTCGGCTTCTCGTCCACACCGACCGCGGCGAAGGTCAGCGTGGACAACAATCCCATTGGTCAGACGCCCGTCGTCGCCAGGATCAGCCGGAAGGACAACCACATCGTTCGCATGGAGCTGGCTGGCTACCAGCCATTCGAGGCCACACTCACTCGGGGTACGAGCGGTTGGGTGTGGGGCAACCTCGTCTTCGGCGGGATTCCCGGACTGGCGATCGACGCGATTTCCGGTGGGCTGTACAAGCTGACGCCGGAGCAGATCGCGGCGCAGCTAGCGCAGCAGGGTGCCTCGGTGGAGAGGTCCGAGGATGCCATCTACATCGGTGTTGTGCTCCAGCCGGATCCGGCATGGGAACGTGTGGGGACGTTGAGCAGGGAATAGCAGCTCCGGCCGGCAGCACGCCGCGGTCGTGAGTTGGCGTGCTGTCGGCGGTGCCTGTCAGACCCTCATCCCAGATTGGTGCGCGCTGGACGCGCCCATCCAAACCGATCACGGAGGAGACGACGATGAAGCGGTTCTCGTTCTCAGTACCGCGGGTGCTGGTGCCACGCGACGAGCAGGTCCAGCATCTCCAGCAGGTCCCGCAGACTCGCATGTCGCATCGTCGATCGTTGCTGGCTGTCCTCATCACGCTCGCGCTCATTCCCTGCGCGCTGTTCGCACAGATCCACCCGGCCGGATCGCCGTCGGTCGACGGGCGCGTGTACGTCAAGGTGTACGTCACGCTCCCCAACGCGAGCATCCGCTACAACCCGATGCAGGGCGTGCCCGTGGTGATCTACCGCGCGAGGGGAGACAGCCTCGTCATCCGAACCGACGGCGCCGGTGCGACGACCTTCCTCCTCGAGCCGGGGAGCTATCGGGTGGTCACAGGCCGGCCGGTTGAATCGAATGGTGTCCAATACGAGTGGGACATGCCCATCGACGTCTACGCTGGGATGGCGGCGGTGGACCTCAATCAGCGGAACGCGACAGTCGTTGGCGGCGATCGGCCGCAGCTAGCCGAACGAAGCACCAGGGGGCCCGTGCCGCAGAGCGCGAGCCCCGTACAGGCTACGCAGCCGGTGCTCGTCTACTCCGAGAAGTCGGGGACGACCGCGTTCCTGCTCTCATTCCTCATCACGGGCGCAGGGCAGATGTACGCCGGAGAGACGGGCAAGGGCGTATCGCTGTTGCTTCTGGACATCGGCGGCTCGGCTCTCCTCATTAACGGGGTGGCGGGATGCGGAGGGTACAGCAGCGAGTGCGACAACGGACAGATAGCGGTGGGTGCCGCTCTCGTGCTGGGAACCTGGATCTACTCGATGGCGGATGCGCCCGGTGCAGCGGGCCGATACAACCAGAAGCATGCACGCGCGCTGCCGGTGGTCGG
>DATCXG010000015.1:0-2253 GCA_036565945.1 Gemmatimonadaceae bacterium | reverse complement strand
GTCTCATAGGGCGCGAGGCCAGGGCGGTGGGATTCACGACGGACTTCGCGCCGGTAGTGGACGTGAACAACAATCCGGCGAACCCGGTGATCAACACGCGCTCCTTCGGCGAGAATCCCGCCGCGGTGGCGCGCTTCGGCGTCGCGTTCATCCATGGGATGCAGGCGAATGGCATGATCGCCACCGGGAAGCACTTCCCCGGGCACGGCGACACGGGGGTGAACTCGCACCTCGCCCTGCCTGTGGTGCAGGCTTCTCGCGCCCGACTCGATACCGTGGAGCTCGTCCCGTTCCGCGCAGCGGTAGAAGCGGGACTGGGCTCGATGATGACCTTCCACGGCGCGATGCCGGCACTCGATAGCTCGGGCGTGCCTGGCACTCTGTCGCACAAGGTGTTGACTGGTCTGCTGCGCGATGAGATGGGCTTCGATGGGCTAGTGATCACCGACGCGATGGACATGAAGGGCGTTGTGGACATGTTCGGCGCCAGGGAGGCTGCTATCAGAGCCGTGGCGGCGGGGGCCGACGTACTCCTCATGCCGCACGACGTGGCCGGCGCCATTGACGCGGTGGTCGAAGGTCTTCGTGCTGGTCGGTATAGCGAGGCCAGGCTCGACAGCTCGGTGCGTCGGATCTTGGTGGACAAGTACAATCTCGGCCTGGAGCACGAGCGGCTGGTGGATCTGGACAGCGCCCGCGTCGTCGTGGGCGACTCCGCGCACGAAGCCGTGGCTCGCCTCGCCGCTGAGCGTTCGATCACGCTCGTCAAGGACTCCCTGGAGCAACTGCCACTGAGTCGGCTCACGAGAGGCGCGCGACTGCTCTCGGTGACCTATGCCAGTCGTTCCGACCTCGGGGCCGGTGTGACCTTCGACGCCGAGTTGCGTACGAGCTTCCCGAGGTTGCGTAGGGAATTCGTGAACGCGCTCGACCCGGCACCCGATTTCCAGCGACTACTCGCCGCGGCCGATTCCGCCGATGCGGTTATCGTGAGCTCCTACGTCTCGCACAGCTCGAGCGCGACCACAGTGTCGGCGCCGACGGCCTTCGTGGATTTCATAGAGGAACTGCGCAGGCGCGAGACACACCCGGTCGTCGTGTCGTTCGGCAACCCGTACTTCCTGCAGCAGATCCCCGACATCGGATCGTACGTGGTTGCGTGGGGCGGGTTCCCCGTCTCACAGCGTGCGGCGGCACGTGCGTTGCTCGGCCTTGCTCCGATCACCGGTAAGCTGCCCATCGGGATCCCGCCAACGGTACCACTAGGAGTGGGCAAGACCATCGCTGTGAGAGCGGCCGCGACGGTCCCGGAAAGCAGATAACCACTTCTCCGTTTGGTTGACGGAACGGCCTTGCGGAGATATAGTCGCGTATCGCTACGATACGCGCCATGCAACAATCAGTCGTTGATCGCAAGGGGTTGACATTAGTCGCATTTAGTGACTAATTCGTCGCCGATGCCTAGTCGCTCTCTCGCCTCTGCTGGACGGTCTTCGGTCCAGCATGCTTCGCTCTCCGTCGACGTCGTACTGTTGACACCGCAGGTCAGCCGTCTCTCGGTTCTCCTGAGACGATTGGAGGGCAGGGCGAAGGAGAGATGGGAGCTGCCCTGGGAAGCGATGCCGGTGGATGCCACCATAGAGGAGGTCGCGGGCCGGCTGGCCCGCTCCGTTCTGGGCTCCGCCCCCAACCTTGTCGAGCAGGTGGCCGCGTACGGCGACCGCCGCCGGCATCCCTCTCGCTCCCAGCTGTCGGTGGCCTTTCTCGCCCTCGCATCCTCCGACGCACCGACGCCGGTTGGTGGAGGTACGGCGTGGTTCCCGATAGATGATTTGCCGGCCATCGCGCCGCGTCAGAAGGCGATGATAGATGGCACGCTGCAGGCTATCCGTGCGCGGCTCGATCAGTCGGCGATCGCCTTCCATCTTCTCCCCGCCACGTTCACGCTCAGCGAGTTGCAGGAGATCTACGAGCTGCTCCTCGGCCGCCGCCTCCACAAGGCCAGCTTCCGCCGCGCGCTCCACGCGGCCTGGCTCGTGGAGCCCACCGACGAATGGCGCAGCGAGGGCCGCGGCCGCCCCGCTCAGCTTTTCCGCTACTCCCCCCGCAAACGCCGCAGCAGCCGCCGAGGGGTGAGGTTCGAGTAGGGGTGAACTACGGGGGGCAGGGTTCAGGGTGCAGGGTTCAGGAACTACAGAGGGATCAGGAAGCAGGGATCAGGTAACTACGGGGTTCAGGGTTCAGGAGGCAGGG
>DATCXG010000635.1:0-2393 GCA_036565945.1 Gemmatimonadaceae bacterium | reverse complement strand
GATGGCCGCCGGCGCACTTGGCTCGCTGAGGGAGGGAGGCGATCCAATGCAGGTGGTGAACATCGCCGGAGACGGCGGAGGCGTCGCGTTCGCGAAGGTCGTCGAGGCTGACGAGGGAAACGAGAGGGTGATCGTAGTTGCGAGCCCCTCGACTCTCCTGGGACTTGCTCAACAGCGCTACGGTCCACGCACCGAGCGTGATGTCAGGTGGATCGCTGCGACCAGTGCAGAGCCCAGCGTCATCGCGGTCGCCAGCGACGCGCCATGGCATGACCTCCACGAGTTCGTCGATTACTGGCTGGCGCATCCGGATTCAATGATCATCGGCGGCGGCAGCCCGATCGGCGGCCAGGACCACATGAAGATGATGCTCCTGGCGCGGACAGTCGGTCTCGACGTGCGTCGCGTGCGCTACCGCCCCGTGAGCGGCGCGCCCGAAGCAGTGCCGCTCATGCAGAACGGAACGCTCCAGGTGTATCCCGGAGACGTGTCCAAGGTGCAACCATACGTGGCACGCGGAGAGCTGCGCGTCCTCGCCGTCCTCGGTGAGCATCGCATGACGGGCCTGCTCGCGAACGTGCCCACTGCGCGGGAGCAGGGCTACGACCTGGCGTTCGTGATCTGGCGAGGCTTCTATGCGCCGCCGGGGATCTCGGATTCGGCCTACGAGCACTGGGTCGACCGGCTGCATGGCATGAGCGAGTCGCCGGCGTTCGCCGCGGAGCTGGAGCGCAACGGCCTCACACCGTTCTATCTCGGCGGCGAGGATTTCGAGAAGTTCGTGATGGAGGAGACGGCGAACTACAGAAAAGTGTCGCGCTCTATCGGGTTGATTCAATGAGTGCGACGGCGCGTGACGTGTTCCGTGAAGGCCGCTCGGTGCTCGGCCTGGCCGGACGGGGCTGAAGTGCGGGCTTCCTATGACGTGGTGGTGCTTGGCGGGGGCAACGCGGCCCTCTGCGCCGCAATCAGCGCTCGCGAGGCGGGAGCCAGGGTGCTGCTGGTCGAGCATGCACCGCGGCCTTTCCGCGGCGGCAACAGCCGGCATACGCGGAACCTTCGCGTTGCGCACCGGGGGCCGGTGGGCGTGCTCTCGGACAGCTACACGGCGGAGGAATATTGGGCGGACCTCGAGCGCGTCACGGCCGGCAAGACCCACAAGCACCTGGCGCAGCTCACCATCCGCAGGAGCGAGACGCTGCTTCCCTGGATGATGGAGCACGGCGTGCGCTTCCAGCGGCCGCTCGCCGGCACCCTGAGCCTGGCACGGACGAACGCTTTTTTCCTCGGTGGCGGGAAGGCCCTCGTGAACGCGTACTGCAACACCGCCGAGCGCATGGGAGTGGAGCTGGTGTACGAGACCGAGGTGACCGGAGTGGCACTGGAGGGGCGCACTGTGGGTGCGGTGACCATCCGGAGGGGCGGAGAGACGAAGACGATCCGCGCGGGATCGGTGGTCGCCGCGACCGGGGGATTCCAGGCCAATATCCCGTGGTTGAAGGAGTGTTGGGGCGAAGCCGCGGAAAACTTCCTCATCAGAGGAACACCGTACGCACGGGGCGTCGTGCTGAAGGCTCTGCTGGATCAGGGCGTGGCGCCGGTGGGCGACCCGACGCAGTGCCATGCCGTGGCGATCGATGCCCGCGCACCCAGGTTCGATGGCGGTATCGTCACTCGGCTCGACTGCATCCCCTTCTCCATAGTGGTGGATCGGAGTGGGGCACGCTTCTACGACGAGGGCGAGGACCTCTGGCCGAAGCGATATGCCATCTGGGGGCGGCTCGTGGCGCAGCGGCCCGGGCAGATCGCCTACTCCATCACGGACAGTAAAGCACTCGAGCTTTTCATGCCATCGCTCTATCCGGCGCTGAGCTCCGATGACATCGGCGGTCTCGCCATCACACTCGGCATTGATGCGAACGCACTCGAGCAGACCGTCGAGGAGTTCAACGCCTCCGTGAGGGGAGGGGCCTTCGACCCGGGCAGTCTGGATGGTTGCTCCACGGCAGGCATCTGTCCGCCCAAGAGCAACTGGGCGAGGCGGATCGACACCCCTCCGTACTACGCCTATCCCCTGCGGCCGGGGATCACCTTCACGTACCTGGGCGTGCGCGTCGATGAATGGGCGCGAGTGCTGCTCCACGACGGAAGGCCCACCAGCAATCTGTTCGCGGCCGGCGAGATCATGGCTGGCAACATACTCGGTCAGGGATATCTGGCCGGGTTGGGAATGACCATAGGCACCGTATTCGGCCGGATCGCCGGACGGGAGGCAGCGGCACATGTCCTCGGTTGACACCATCGCGGAAGCGCGCCGCTCCATGGAGCTGTGCAACGCATGCCGCTATTGCGAAGGGTTCTGCGCCGTGTTCCCCGCGATGGAGTTGCGGAGG
>DATCXG010000631.1:0-6126 GCA_036565945.1 Gemmatimonadaceae bacterium | reverse complement strand
AGGGAGCGGCCACCGAGCCGCGGCCCGATGCTGCGCCACTTCCAGACGCCGAACAGCGCCGGATCGAGCGCGGGGGCCGACGCCGCCGCCGTGCGTGCGTTCGCGCGCGTTCCAGGCGCGCCGCTCTGCGCCGCTGAAGTTTGCACCAGAGCGGGCGTAGCGCTCAGGGTCGCCGCGATGGCGAGAGATGCGAAGCTGCGAATGGCTGGTTCGTTCATTGGATTGCCCCGCTATTGGAAAGGCTGATAGTTATCAGTCGCTCTTCGGTCATCTCCTCGATCGCGTACCGCGGCCCTTCGCGGCCGAAGCCGCTCGCCTTCACGCCGCCGTACGGCATGAGATCCACCCGACTGCTGGACGTTTCGTTGATGTGGACGGCGCCCACCTGCAGCCGCCGGCAGGCGTGCAGCGCGCGGTCGATGTCCCGCGTGAAGATCCCGGTGGCCAGCCCGTACTCGGTGGAGTCCACTTCCGCGAGCGCTTCGTCGAACGAGTCGAAGTGAACGAGGCTGATCACCGGCGCGAATATCTCCTGAGACATCACGCGCATCGTGCGGCTCGCGCCGGTGAGCAACACCGGCTCCATCAGGGCACCGTCGCGGCCGCCCCCGGCGGCGAGCCGCGCACCCGATGCCACTGCCTCGTTCACCCACGACTCGGCGCGGCGCGCTTCGCGCTCGGCGATCATCGGGCCGACCAGCGTACCGTAGTCGTACGGATCGCCCGCCTTCGACAGCTTCACCCGCTCGGCGAGCATCTCCGTGAAGCGCGCGGCGATGGAGCGCTGCACGTAGAGACGCTGCACCGAGGTGCACACCTGGCCGGCCTTCCTGTAGCCCGCGTTCACGCAACGCTGCACCGCCCGCTCCAGGTCGGCGTCGTCGCACACGATAGTACAGGCGATGCTCCCGAGCTCCAGCGATGAGCGGCGCAGCCCTATCGATCGCTGGATCTCGCGGCCGGTCGCCGTGCTACCGGTGAAGGTGTAGAATGCCACATCCTCGTTCCGGGTCAGCGAATCACCCACCTCGGCACCGCTCCCGTGCACCAGGTTGATGTGCGAGGGAGGGAGGCCGGCATCCAGGAGCATCTGGCAGAGAAGAGCAGCGGTGAGCGGTGTCATGCTGGAGGGCTTGAGCACCACCGTGTTTCCCGCGGCGAGCGCGGGCGCCACCTTGTGCGCCACCGTGTTGAGCGGCGAGTTGAAGGGAGTGATGGCCGCGACCACGCCGCGCGGCACACGGATGGTGAAGCCGATGCGGTGAGCCTGACCTGGCGCGCCGGACAGCGGTACCATCTCACCGCTGATACGCTTCGCCTCCTCACCCGAGAGAAGGAATGTCTGGATGCAGCGGTCCACCTCGCCCGCGGAGTCCGAAACGGTGAAGCCCGTCTCAGCAACGATGGTGGCGATCAGGTGGGCACGCCGTTCGTGCAGTAGCGCAGCGGCGCGGGTGAGCACCTCGTAGCGCGCGTACGGGTCGAGCGGCTCGCGGGCGAACGATCGGCGCGCCGCCGCTACCGCGGCGTCCACCTGATCGCGCTCCGCGTGCGCCACCTCGCAGAGGGGCGCGCCCGTGGCCTTGTTCCGAACCGTGAAGGCCTCCTTCCCGCTCACCCACGCACCATCTATTAGCAGTAGACCCGACTCGGAGCTCAGCTCTGGAGTGCGGGCGATCGGGAAGGAAAGAGTCACGTCTTCTCGGCCTCTCGGAGCACGGCTATCACCTCGCGATAGCCGGGCGTCTCATCGGCGCGGCAGCGCCCGTGAGTGTGCTCGGCGGCCCAGTGCAGTCGCGCGGCGGCACCACGTGTGACCATGGGCTCGATCCCCATCCCCTCGAGCGTGCGTACCACCTCATCCATCTCGTCGGCGCGACGCGCGCCGTGCTTTGCAGTGCGACCCAGCATGTAGTTGGCCCGCGCCTCCCAATCGAGACCGGCGAGGAAGCGTGTCATGCTCTCCAGGATGTACCGCTCCACGCCGTGCTTGGACGCGGCCATCAGGCACTCGAGCAGCAGCGCCTCAGTTCCCTTGATCAGAATGCTCTGGAACATCTTCGCGGCGGCGGCGTCGCCCACGCGTGGCGACAAGACCGTGAGGTTCATTCCCGCCGGGGCAAGCAGCTCCGCGAGGGCCGGGGCCGCGCCTCCGGCGAGGAGCATGGGCACGCGGTGCGCGTGGAGCGGTACACCGGCCATCACGCCGGCATCGACATAGCTGGCGCCCGTCGCCTCCACCACGTCCCGCGCACGGCATTTCACCGCCGGCGCGGCGGAGTTGATGTCGACGAAGATCTGCCCCTCGCGCAGATACGGCGCCGACTGCATGGCCGCATCGAGGCAGCCGGCGGTGAGCACGGCGCAGAACACCACGTCGCAGCCGGAGATCATCTCCGTCAGGTCGTCGTACATCACGGTGGATGCGTCCGCGGCGCGGCAATGCACCTGCGCCCTGCCCACGGGCTCGTGTACCAGAGCGTCGTACGCCCGAGTCTGCAGCCCTTCCTGCGACAGCCCCTTGGCGATTCCGTGGCCTGCCTCGCCGAACCCGACGAATCCAATGATCGTCACGTGCCGCTTCCTGTGATGAGTGGGAGTGGTTCTTCGTTCGCATCCCACTCCACAGTCAACGGCGAGTGGGCAGAATCGAGAGACCATAACGTCCCGAGCAATCGTTCGCCACGCTCACTCCCCAACACGGGAATCGCCAACTCCCT
The DNA here is from genome assembly GCA_036565945.1 of Gemmatimonadaceae bacterium. Taxonomy (GTDB): domain Bacteria; phylum Gemmatimonadota; class Gemmatimonadetes; order Gemmatimonadales; family Gemmatimonadaceae; genus JADGGM01. The sequence continues at coordinate 3,406 of DATCXG010000631.1, read as the reverse complement.
GAACTTCTCATCCAGCTCCTCATCCGTGAGCGGGAGGTCCGGATCGCCCCTCCGCGTGGGCTGGAAGTACTCGAGCTCCTCGCCTCCCCTCGTGCGCAGCCGCACGCGCGCCGAGCGCCGCCCGGGAAAGGCCGCGTTCATCTCCGGATCCGCACGGAGCTGGAAGGAGCTCATGAGCCTGCGCACCGCGGGATCCGAGAGCCGCTCGGGAGTGAACGCATCCAGGCGTACGCTCCCGTGCACGAGTGCCGATGACACCACGAAAGGGAGGCTGAACTTGGCCTCGAACTCCGTGGCCGGATCGTGGTTCCCGGTCACATCGAGCGCGGTCTGATAAGTGTCGACCGCCACCTGCTCGATCTCATCCGCGCGGATCCCCTCGCGCCTGCGCAGCGCCAGCGCGCCATCGATGGCGGCGAAGGTGTGGCCGCAGCAGGCGTGGTTCTTGACCGTCACCGACATGATGTTGTAACGCTCGCCGAGCTCCTCCACCGCTCTGCTCCAGTCGGCGTTGGTGCTCATCGCGCGGCCGATCCCCCGTTCGCCGTCGAACATCCCCGTGGCACCGGTCACCCCGTTGGCCGCCAGCAGCGCCGCCAGCACTCCCGCCTCCGCGGCGCGTCCGGAGTGGAGCGGCTTGCTCATCGCATCGGCGCGGAACGCCTGCTGGAGACCGGCGCCGAAGGTCGCCGCGGTGGCCAGCGCGTGCGCGATGCGCGGCGCGTCGAGCTCGAGAATCGTGCACGCGGCGGCGGCGGCACCGAAGGTTCCCACGGTACCGGTGGTGTGCCAGTACTTGTAGTGCGCCGGCGTGAGAGCCACGGCTATCCGCGTCGATATCTCGTAGCCCACGATCACCGCGGTGAGGATCTCCCGACCGCTGGCGCCGACGCTCTCACCCGCCGCGAGCGCGGCGGCTATCACCGGTGCGCCCGGATGGTAGATGGCGTCGCGGAATATGTCGTCGAACTCCACGAGGTGCGCGGCGGTGCCGTTGATCAGCGCCGCCGTCCGGGGTGAGGTGCGAACGCCCGACGGATAGATCACCGCGCCGCCGCGATGGAGCTCGTCCGCCAGCGCTTCGGCGATCGAGGTCGCCGGCGGCTTTCCCGCACCGGGAAGCATCGCCGCGAACCAGTCGATTACCGCGCGCTTGGCCTGGTGCAGAACCGCATCGGAGAAGGGAGCCTCCCGCTCCCGCACGGCATACTCCGCCAGTACCCGTTCCACCATTGATCGCATGCCTCCGTGTCAGAACTGCGACAGATACTGCGCCGGATCTATGCGCGCATCGATCACCAGTGGCCGGGATATATCCGCGGCGCCGGAGAGCGCCCGATCGAGCGATGCGCGGGTATCCACCCGCACACCGTCGCACTCCATGGAGCTCGCCAATCGCTCGACGTCCACCGACTCGATGCGCGTCAGCACACTCGGATAATTCCGGACCATCTGCTTGAGCTCGATCCGGTTGAGACTGTTGTCGGAAAAGCAGACCACCACCAGACCGAGTCCCAGCGACGAAGCGAGCCGCAGCTCGCTCTGCACCATCGCGAACCCACCATCCCCGACCGTGCACACCACCTGACGGTCGCGGTGGAGCAGCTTCGCGGTGATGGCCGCCGGCAGCGAGAAGCCCATCGACGAGAGACCGTTGGTCATCAGGAACGCGCCCGGGCGAGTCGCGCACCATCCCTGTCCCATGAGCAGCTTGTGGGACCCGACATCGGTGGTGACGATCGCGTCGCCGGAGAACGCCGCGTTGACGGCATCGACCACGTCGGTGGGATTGAGCTTTCCTTCCACGCGCCCCGAGTAGTAGACGTCGCGCAGGGCGCAGCGGTGGAGCTCGACTTCGCTCTCATCCCACTTCTGCTCTCCACGATACGACTCGGCCAGCGCCGAGAGCATCGATGGGATGTGCCCGACCATCTCCAGGTCGGCGGAGTAGATCTGATCGGTGTTGGGCGTGCTGTCGACGTGGATCACCGGCGTGCCGATTGACCACGGCTTTATGAGCTCCACGCAGTCGAAGCCCACGGCCACGATGAGGTCCGAGCTTTCCAGGAAGCTCCACACCACCTTGTTGCACGCCATGTCCACGGTGCCGGCGTAGAGCGCATGGTCCTCGGGAAAGACGCCCTTGGACATCGGCGAGACCACGACGGGAGCACCGATCGTCTCGGCCAGCGTGACCAACTCGCTCGTCGCACCGCTCCGTAGCGCGGAGATCCCCACCAGCAGTACCGGCCGGCGCGCGCGCGAAAGCCGGCGCACCGGATCTGCCGCCCCCGCGTCAGTGGCGAAGAGCTGTGGCAGCACCACCGGCTCACCCGGCGGCAGCCTCACCTCCGCATCGGAGGCCGGCACCTTCAGGAGGTCGGCAGCGGTGGTGATGTGCACCGGACCCGGACGCTCCGCCGTGGCGACCCGCAGTGCCTTGCGCATCAGAGTGCCCGCGGCTTCCGGCACCATGCGCACCGCCCACTTGGTGATGGGGGCGTAGAGCCTGTTGTGGTCCACCACCTGATGCGTGAAGAACTGCTCGAGCCGGGTGCTGGCCTGCCCGGACACGGCCAGCATGGGTACCCTGTCGAGATGCGCGTTGGCGACCGCGTTGACGAGCGATGTCGAACCGGGTCCGAGCGTCGATACGCAGATGCCCGGGCGCCCGGTCAACATCCCGTATGCTTCGGCCATGAAGCCCGCGGTCCCCTCCCGGCGACCCAGGATCATCTCGATCCCCGCCCTCCGCGCCGCTTCGAGAAGCTCGATGTTGGGGTCGCCGGGATAGCCGAACAGGTGCCGCATCCCGGCAGCCGTGAAGTAACTGACCATCAATTCGGCCACACTCACGCTGCTGTCCGGCAAGTCATCCTCCCGTTGATGAGCGGTTCGCTCCGTCATCGTGCGAGCTGCCCCGGTCCGCCGTTCGCGCCGTGCCGATGCTCCGTGGAACAGCGTGTCCGTAGAAGAGCGAGTTGAAGAGAAGCTTGTACGTGTCGTGAGCCTGGCCGCGGAAGGCGACCTCGGGTCCGAACAGCACCACCTTCCCGCTTCCCAGCGTTGCATCCACGACTGCCCTGCCGCCATCGAGATAGTGCCCGCCCCACGCCCAGCCGCTCTTCATCACGTCCGGCCCAGCGAACCACGCGATAGACGAAACGCGCCTGGCGGTGGAGTCCGCGTGCACGCGGAACACGGGACTGTTATCGAACATGACGTTCGCGCGTTCCGGCATACCGTAGGCAAGCGGTACGGTGTTGTTCACCTTCATGTGGAGGACCGAGCCAGGGATGTAGTACTTCTCTTCCGGCAGCGGTCTCGTCGCGCCCTTGGAGTCGCGATCCACCAGGTAGTTGCTGACGCCCACACCGAGTGGCTCGGCCATCGAAGTGGAGCTGCC
>DATCXG010000628.1:0-2459 GCA_036565945.1 Gemmatimonadaceae bacterium | reverse complement strand
GGGGAGCGGGGCTGCCGCTACGTCTGCCCAGTAGGCTGGCCGTTGATCGCCCGATTCCGCCTCATCCACGAAGCTCTTCAGCACACCCACATAACCAGCCTGGAAGGCGAGGTTCTCCACCGGATTGCGTGTCGGCGGCGGGAAACTGAAGACCGAGAGCACGGCGAGGTTTACCGAACTGGCCGCGTCGATCGCCTCGTCGTACTTCCCCGCTATGAGAGAGTAGCGCGCGAGCATCGCGTTCACGGTGTTGCGGATGTCGAAGCCAGTGCCGAGCAGCCGATTACGCGTGAGCGATATGTCCGCGTCCGTAACCTGCGCCATGTCGTCACTCGCACCGTGCAGGAGGTCGAGGATGGTATCGAGCACCACCTCGCGCGGCTGCAGTGAGGCGCCAGAGGTGCCGGCCACCACTGGTACCGACTCGTACTGCTGGATGAGCATACCGAACGACATGGCCTTGAACAGCTTGGCCAGCGCCGTGAACTGGTTGTGCAGACCGGTGCCCAGCCCCAACTGGTCCACATTCGCCAGTATGGTGTTCGCCGACTTGATGGTTCCGTAGGAATTGGCCCACGGCGCTTCGACTATCAGATACGAGTTGTCGAAGTTGTCACCCGTGAAGATCGACTGGTAAGAGATGAGGGCCTTGGTCTGGGTCCCCCATTCGTCCGTGGCCAGGGAGTTGGTGACCAGGTAGTCGTCCATCGACGTGGCATACTGCCCCTGCATGCCCACCGCGAGGGCGAACATTCCATCCACACTCGAAACCACCTCGCTCTCGGGCGGCGCGTTGGGGTTCTCGAGGTCGAGATCACAGCCGGTGGCCGCGAAGGCGACCGCCAGCGCTAGCCAGCCGCGCGCGGTGCCGCGGAGCGCGGCGCGTGCGGCGCACTTCATGTGCGTGCTCGTCATCGTCCGGGCTCCTAGAAGTTGAGGGAGACAGAGAGTGTGAACTGCCTGGGCAGTGGCGTGGTCGCGAAGTCCACACCACGTGACACCGTACTGGCAGAGAACATGTTGATCTCGGGATCGAGCCCGCTGTAATTCGTCCATGTGTAGAGGTTGCGGCCGGCCAGCCGGACGGACATGCGATCTGCACCGAAGCGCTGAACCCACGGTTGGTCGAAATCGAGCGAGAGCGCTATCTCGCGCAGCTTCACAAAAGTGCCGTCCTCGATGTATTCCTCGTAGATCAGGCTGCGGCCATTGGGATTCAGAGAGTACGTCCTGATGGTGGTATCGCGGCTTATCTCGCCCTCGACGCTCTTGTCGGCGCCGAACAACTGCGAGATGCGTCTCGAGAAGTTCGCCACATCGTTGCCGAAACGACCATCGAAGAGAACGCTCACCTGGAATCGCTTGCCTACCTCAAAGGTGTTGCCCAGGGTAGCGACGAAGTCAGGGTCGGGGTTGCCGATGATGCGGCTGGCGTTCACCTCGGCTCCACCGGGGAGCACGTCGCGCGCGCGGTACGGCAGGGATACAGTCGTGTCCCGGCCGTTGTACTTGAACGAAGGACTGTCCTTGAACTTGAGGGATCCATCCTCGTTCCGCGCATAGATCCCACCGTAGAACACCCCCACAGGCTGCCCTTCGATCACCGTGTTGAGGTAGCCGTTCAGCAGCGTATCGGCACTCGTCACCAGGTGCTCCACCTTGCCGCGATTCCGGGCGAAGGAGAGCCGTGAGCGCCAGCTGAAGCTCGGGCTCGCGACATTCACCGTGTTCAACGCTATCTCGATGCCCTTGTTGCTAAGCTCACCGATGTTCTGGAACTGGCTCGAGAACCCACTGCTCGGCGGCAACGGTACGCTCAGTACCAGGTCCTTCACGTGCCGGTCGTAATAGGTGAATTCCACCTGCGCCCGGTCCTGCGCGAAGCCAGCGTCAAAGCCGAACTCGTACTCCCTTTCCCGCTCAGGGAGGAGCGAGTCGTTCCCGGCCAGTACGCTGGAGACGAGCCCCGGCTTCCCGCTGAATGGGACATTCACGTAGTTCGCGAAGCGCGAGTACAACCCGGGTGGCTGCCCCCCCGTCTCACCGTACGCGGCGCGCAAGCGCAACGAGGTGACCTTGTCGCCCAATACTTCCTTGAAGAATGGCTCCTCACCAAGCACGTACGATGCACTCACTCGCGGGAAGGCCTGCCAACGCTCATCAGGGCCGAACGCCGACGATGCCTCCCAGTTCACTCCGCCGGTGAGGTAGAGCCGGTCGTTGATGTTCGCGCGCTCCTCGAGGAAGAAGCCCATCGTGTGCAGCTCTGTGAGACTCTGCGACGCCGACTGCGTGGCCCCGGACACCAGGTCCTGGCCCGGCTGGAGGTCGCTGGCGGCCGCGCGGACTACCTCGCTACGATCGGAGGTGTAGCGGAACCCGCCGGTGCTCGTGAGCCCGAGTGAGCTCGCGAGCTGTGCCACGTGGCTCGCGGTAAGGTCGTTGTTGAACTGCCGGGA
>DATCXG010000624.1:0-4233 GCA_036565945.1 Gemmatimonadaceae bacterium | reverse complement strand
GGCCACTACCGCGGGGTCGCGCATGCCGCGCGCCGGGCCCTCGATGAGCGCCCACACGATGGCGCCGAGGCCCGTCGTCGCGAGTGTCGCGCCGGGCCAGTCGATGCGCCTCATCGCCGGGCCGTCCGCGGTGCGCACTGCGCTGGTACGCCCTGCGTTGCTGCGTCCTGCGTTCGCGCCACGCTCGGCGATCGGAGCCTGGCGCATGATTATCCACGCCGCCGCGAGCGACACGGGGGTGATCACACCGAATACCCAGCGCCACGACATCGCGTCCACCACCCAGCCGCCGAGCAGTGGCCCGGCGGCCGTGGAGACCGCCGACCAGCCGGCCCATCGGCCGATCGCGACGCCTTGCTCCTCGCCATCGAATGATGCTTCCAGCAGCGCGAGGCTGTTGGGCACTAGCAACGCGCCTGCGGCGCCCTGCAGCAATCGGAGCGCCAGGAAGGTGCGGAGCGTGGGCGCGACGGCGCAGAGGGTAGAGATCACCGCGAAGGCCACCGCCCCCCAGGCGAAGACCCGCCGGCGTCCCAGCCGATCGCCGAGCGAGCCGCCCAGCAGCATCAGTGCGCCCAGGGTGAGCAGGTACCCATCGACCACCCACTGAAGGCCGCCGAGATCGAGGGCGAACTCGCGTGCGATGGCCGGGAGGGCCACCGTAACTACGGTGCTCTCGAGGAACACTGCGCCGGACCCGAGAACCGACGCGGCCACGATCCAGCGGCCCGCGGCGGAGCCCAGTGAGAGTTTCTCTCCGCCGGCCGCGGCCGGGCCGCTGGTGCGCGGTCGCGTCACGTGGGTCCTCGGCTTCTCGCGCCCTACCTACGGCTGTCGGGTGCCTGGGTGCATGCTCGTCGGCAGCGACGGCGATTCGCGCTCCACCCGCGCCTGCCAGCGGTAGAACACCACCGAGATCGCGCCCAGTACTATTGCCATGCTGCCCAGGAGCATGAGCCCGCCGGCCATCTCCTGGTCGACCAGTGGGGATATACCCTGGATGGGCGGCGCCATCTCGTAGGTTCTGTACACCGGGAAGCGGGCCAGGAGGAGGTACATGGCCACACCGGTGTGCGAGAGCGATCCCGCGAAGATGAAGGCGATGTTCATGGGTGCCCGGAGCGGCGCGCGACCCGGCACTCCACCCATCACGGGCAACCAGAACAGCAAGCCGCCCACGAGCCACGCCATGTCGAGCACGAAGGAGCCGAGCTGACTCACCATGAGCGCGTCGACGACCAGCGGGGCATGCGTCGCCGCGACGATGAGGATGAATGCGGCAGTGGCGAAGACTGGGTGGGTGAGCGCCCGCACGGACCGGAGCAGGACGCCCTGCTCGTCGAGATCACTCACCGCCGCCAGCGGCCAGCCGTAGATCAGCAGTGCGGGAGCGATCATGGCGATGAGGAAGAACTGAACCATGTGTACGCTAGCCAGATAGCCCGAGCCGAGCGTGCCCACCGGCCAGTCGAGCGCGATCCAGAGGCAGAGTATTCCGGACAGGGCGACCGCCACGCGGCCGGGCCTGAGCCGCGGGTGAGTGCCGTTGGTCTCACGTGCCGCACGACGGTACGCGCGCCAGTACCAGCCCGCGAGGGCGAGCACCATGAGCCACACCCCCACGTACGGCCGCCACGACCATGTCCACGCTATTCCCTGCGCCGAGCACCACCACTGCATGGATCAGCGCTTCCCTGGCGACTGTACCATGGGCGCGATGCCGGCCAGCTTCGCGGCTGCGCCCATCCGCCGTGCGCGCAGCGAGTCGATGTGCCGCGCTCCGCGCCAGAGACCGAGCTGCTTCACCGAGACGCCCATCTGTCGGCTACCAGCTTGGGAAGATCGTTGGCCCAGTCCTGCTGCCGTATCCCGAAGGGGTACACCACGTGCGCCAGGTCGTCGTCCGGCGAGAAGGCCAGAACCTGAGCCGCATGCCCCATGTTGTACTTGCTGGTATCGTTCGCGGCGGCTTCCTGCACGGCCGGTGGGAGGTTGAGCTTCGCCTGGATGGCGTTCACCTCTTCCAGACTTCCCCGTAGCCCTATGAATGACGGGTCGAAGTTGTCGAGCCAGGCGCGCAGTTTTTCGGGTGTGTCGCGCTCGGGATCGGTGGTCACGAAGACCACCTTCGTGCGACTGGAGACGTTGTAGGGCATCTGCTGCAGTACCGCGTGGATGTTGCCCAGGTGTACCGGACAGATGTCGGGGCAGTTCGTGTAGCCGAAGAACAGCAGCGTGAGCGAGCCATCGGTCTCGCGACGGAAGTCGAACGGCCGTCCATCGGTCGTGGTGAGCGTGAACTGGGGTTTGGCGAGCGGCTTCTCGAGAACGATGCCACGGTAGCCGCGCGTGTTGCCGTTCTCCGCGGCCGCGCCCGAGCCACAGGCCGATAGCGTTGCCATTCCGAAGGCGGCTACCAACGCCGCTATAGTCGCACGCACCGTGAGCGCCCGCGTGGGATGGGCTCTCGCAATCAGATGCATTTATCCTCCTGAGTTGCGGTGGTGGTGCTCGCGCCATGAGCGAGGTCGCTCAGCGGCCTGCTGACTGAAGTCTGCTGACTGAAGTCTGCTGACTGTAGCTGTGCTTCACCACCGCTGGTGTGTCATGCCAAAGCTAACATGGCGAGCAGCATTGGCACCGGCCTTTGCAACTTCACGCCGAATGAGTGAAATTGTCGGCGGTTCCGGTGCATGACAGCCCTTATATAGTCCAGACTGCGCCGGCCACGGTGCCCATGGTAGCGCCGCATCATCTCGTTTGTCTTTCCGCATTCCGCAGGCGTCCTGTCAACGGCGGGCGCCGCTTCCCGCAACTCTTCCCATGCTCACCGACGAATCGCTTCGCCAGACAATCGCCGCCGGCGAGCACTTCAGCGTGGAGTTCAAGGGTGAGGAGCGTGAAGCCCTCTCCGACCGCGACCTGCTGGAGGCCGTGGTCTGCCAGGCGAACGGGCGCGGCGGCATCCTCCTGGTGGGGGTGGAAGATGACGGGCGCGTGACCGGCGCCCGTGCTCGGCACGGCGGTTATACGGACCCTCGCCGCCTCGAGGCTCTGATTGCCAATCAGACGGTGCCGAGCTGTCCGGTGGAGTGCGCCGTGGTGTCGCTGGACGGCCGGGACGTGATTGTCGTGGAGATCCCGCCGGGCAGGCCGGTCACTTCCACCAACACCGGCGTCTACAAGCGGCGCGCCATGGATGTGCACGGCCGCCCGCGCTGCCTCCCCTTTCTCGCCCACGAGATGCAATCGCGCGAGGCGAGCCGCGGGGCGCTCGACTATTCGTCGCTCGTGGTGGCCGAGGCGCGGTGGGAGGACCTCGACCCACTCGAGATCGAGCGCCTCAGGCAGATGGTGGCCCGGAACCGGGGACGCGCCGACGCCTCGCTCCTCGAGCTCGCCGATCACGAGATCGTCAAAGCCCTCGGGCTCGGCGAGTCCCAGGGGGGCGGAGAGCGGGTGGACCGAGTGCGCGTGGCCGGCCTGCTCGTGCTGGGCAGGGAGGAGGCCATCCAGCGGCTGGTGCCCACGCACGAGGTGGCCTTCCAGGTACTGAGCGGCACGCGGGTGTCGGCCAACGAGTTCTTCCGGCTCCCCCTGATCCGGGTCGCCGAAGAGATCGCGCGACGCTTTGATGCTCGCAACGAGGAGGATGAGATAGCAGTGGGCCCGGTGCGCGCCGGGGTGCCCAACTACAGCCCGGCCGGCTTCCGCGAGGCGTTCCACAATGCGCTCATCCACCGCGACTACACCAGGTTGGGCGCGGTGCACGTGCAATGGAGGGCCGAGGAGATCGAGATCAGCAGCCCGGGCGGCTTCCCGGATGAGGTCCGGCTGGACAACATCCTCGTGACCGCGCCGCGCCCGCGCAACCCGGTTCTGGCCGACGCGTTCAAGCGGATCGGCCTGGTGGAGCGCACCGGGCGCGGGATCGACACCATCTTCGAGGGCCAGCTCCGTTATGGCCGCTCCGCGCCCGACTATTCGCGGAGCACTCCGGGCAGCGTCCAGGTGGCGCTCGCCGGCGGGGTGGCCAATCTGGCACTGGCCCGGTTCATAATCGAGCACGACACGCCCGGCCGGCGGGTCTCGGTAGACGAGATGCTTATAATGAATGCCGTGGACCGTGAGCGCCGGATAGACGCCGAGCGTGCTTCGGCGCTGGTGCAGCGCTCCGAGCCGGCGGCGCGGGCCGTGCTGGAGCGGCTGGTGGAGGCCGGCGTGCTGGAGGCC
>DATCXG010000273.1:0-4356 GCA_036565945.1 Gemmatimonadaceae bacterium | reverse complement strand
GTCGTCGAGCTTGCCTTTCCCCAGATAAGTGGCCGGGTTCGGTCGGTCGAGCGACTGCGTGAGCTCCCCGACGACCGTGGCTCCGGCTGTATCAGCCAGCTCGGCCAACTCCTCGAGATGCTCGATGAGCTCTCGCTTGGCACGTTGTCCCTTCAATGGCGCCCCCACGAGAATCGCGCGCTCGGTGGGTGGGGAGAGGGAGATTGGTTCTCTGGCGATACTCGGCTCCGGTTAACGACGGGGTTCAGGGTTCAGGGGGCAGGGTTCAGGGACTACAGAGGAATCAGTAATCAGGGATCAGGGATCAGAAAGGGCTTCCAGGTTCAAGATCTCTACGCCGAGGCAGTTCCTGAACCCTGCACCCTGAACCCTGAACCCCGTCGTTACCTGATCCCTCTGTAGTTCCCCGCCGTCACTTTTTTGTGCCGCCGAGGGTGGAGAAGATGCCGGTTCTGTCGTAGGGCAATGTGAAGTTGCCCACTGACGATCCGACGGTGATATCACCGACGACCCGATAGTTGACGGTACCCGTGCTCATCAGGCCGCGCCCCGCACTGCCGATACCGGCCCACGTGAAGCTGAGCGGGAGACGGACCTGTGTGGAGTCGCCGTCGTCTACGGTGAAGCGCGAGTCGGTTGTGCCGGTGCCAAGGGCGACAGAGTCGACGAACAGCTTGTAAGTGATGCGCGTGGCATCCAGCCGAAAGTGGTTCGGGTTGTACACGTTCAGCACGACATCGAGCGAGCCTCCATTGAAGCCCAGCCCATTGATACTCACGTTATGGAGCGTGACTACCGGCTCCTTGAATGCCTGCCGGCCCAGTGTGGCGCAAGCCGTTCCCGAGACCAGAACCATCATTGCCACCATCAGCGACAACTTCCTCATTCCCCCTCCAGAACTTGGTAACCTCGGTGCGCGTCCCGTCATACGGGCGGCTCCTCATGCTTGGCCTTCAGATCCGCCCACCACGCGAGCCGCTTGGCGATCTCACGCTCGAATCCGAATCGGCCCGGTTCGTAGAATACCTGATCGCGCAGCCGCTCGGGCAGATACTCCTGGGGGATGAATGCCTCGGGGGCGTCGTGCGCGTACTGATACCCCTGCCCATACCCCAGTTCCATCATCAGCGACGTGGGCGCGTTACGAATGTGGAGTGGCACTGGCTCCGCGGGATTCTCGCGAGCGGCCCGCATAGCGGCGCCCAACGCGGCCTTCGTGCTGTTCGACTTCGGAGCCGTGGCAAGGTAGATGGTCAGCTGCGCCAGCGGCAGATACCCCTCTGGTGCCCCCAGCATGTGGTACGCGTCGCGCGCCGCGATCGCCAGTTTGAGCGCCTCGGGGTCGGCGAGGCCGACGTCCTCGGCCGCCATCGCGATCGCCCGGCGAAAAATGGTCATCGGGTCCTCCCCTCCGTCCAGCATACGCGCCATCCAGTAGAGCGCGCCCTGCGGATCGCTGCCGCGCAATGACTTGTGGTAGGCCGAGAGGATGTTGTAGTGCTCCTCCCCTCCCTTGTCGTGTCGCGCGAAGCGGAGCTGCATGGCCTCACGCGCAACCGCTAGCGTGATCACCCCGCCCCGGCCCACGTCTTCGGCGGCCGCCTCGAGGACTGTCAATGCGCGGCGCGCATCGCCATCCGCCTCCGACGCGAGAAGCTCGAGCGCGTCGTCCTCGATGGTCAGACCCAACTCGCCCAGGCCGCGCTCCTTATCGGCGTTGGCTCGCTTCACGATCTCGGCCACCTGGCTCGAGTCGAGCGGCTGGAGCACGAACACCCGCGAGCGCGAGAGCAATGCTCCGTTGATCTCGAACGAGGGATTCTCCGTGGTAGCGCCCACCAGAGTTACCGTCCCCAGCTCGACGTGAGGTAGGAAGGCGTCCTGCTGCGCCCTGTTGAGACGGTGAATCTCATCGACGAACAGGATGGTGCCCCGGCCCGACATGGCCAACCGCTCCTCGGCCTCCGCCACTATCGTGCGGACACGCGGTACTCCTTCGGTCACCGCCGAGAACGGCACAAACTCACGGTCCGTGTACTGCGCGATCACGCGCGCCAGCGACGTCTTCCCGGTACCCGGCGGGCCCCAGAGAATGATGGAGCCAATGGTCCCCCGCTCGATACCAGCGCGCAACGGCTTCCCCGGGGCGAGGATGTGTTCCTGTCCCACGAATTCGCCGAGCTCTCGCGGCCTCATCCGCGCCGCCAGTGGGCGCGCGCTCTCGGGTGCCTGGAATAGCGAAGGCGCCGCGCCATCCGACCTGGCGCCCCTCGAACGGGAACCCTTGCCGGCCACTAGCTATAGCCTCACTGCGGCGCGCGACATGAAATACAGCCCGCAACCCACAAAGAAGCCGAGCTGTGGTCGCCATCCGTGCTTGGCCTGAAACTCAGGTACCAGGTTGGAGGCGCCCACGTACAGCGTCACTCCGGCCGAGATCGCCAGGCCATATACCTCGAGCACACCCAGATGATCGGTGAGCATCACCCCTACGATCGTGGCGAGGCCGAGCGATGTGGCAGCGTAGAGCGCCCTCATTCGACCAGCCCCGGCAGCCAGAAACAGACTCGATATCGCGAGTCCCTCGGGCAACTTATGCAAGACGATCGCCATGAACACGAGCACGCCGAGTGCCTCGCTGACGTGGAACCCGGATGCTATCGCTACCCCATCGACAAATGTGTGGAGGAGAAGACCTACGAGTGCGGACACTCCCACCAGCTCTGAAACTTCGTGGGTCTCCTCGCCAAAATGGAAGTGCGGAGCCAGCGTGTGCTGGGTGAAATGGACCAGCAGATAACCGAGCAGGGCGGCCACCGCGCCAACGTGCCCGGTACGCTCGATCGCCTCGGGGAAGATATCGGTGAGCGATGCGGAGATCATGAAGCCCGCCGCTAGTGCTATGAGTGTGTCGAGAGCCTCCACCGACCAGCGCGAACGCCAGGTCACGACGACGGCACCCAGGACGTTCGCGAGTGCCGCCACGATGGCGTAGATGATTGGAGTGTGGGTCACACCGGAGAGAGTTGCAAGTTGTCAACTAGTGCCGCCACCGCAGTGGCCAGCTCAGGAGCTTCGGGGTATTCATGGGCGTCCAGCCGCCAGCTCCTCGTGCGGACGAGTCGCCGCTCCTCCAGGCCCTTCCCCTTGAGGATGTAGAGCCACTGATCCGTACGGGAGTAGATGAAGAGCTCCAGCACTCCGTTCACAGTGATCTGGTCCTCGCTGGTGTAAACGCTGATCTCAACGCCGCCGTGAGTCGCGAGGAGGGCTTTGATGCGCGCAAGACCGTCTCGAACATCCGGAAGCGCGAGCCGCTCACCGCGCCAGGAGCGCCGACTGCGCGCATCCTCGATTGCCACATCCACGGCTGGCGGCATGTGATCCAGGAGCGCGAGTGAGAGATCCACGACGCGTTCCGCATTGGCCACCAGGTGCGCCATGTAATAGTCCTTCTCCTTCACGAAGACAAAACCATCCGCGGCGCCGCGAAAGCGCTTCCAGATGGACGTCTCGGGCTGACGGCCGCGAAAGAACATAATGGTCTGATCCGGGTCAGCGGAGGTGTGCGTTGTACAGGGCACTCGCTCGGTCGATGAGCCAGGTGCCCGTGTTGCGCTCGGGGTTCTCGAGCACATCGTCGAGGAGCCGCTGCAGGATCTGGCCTAGCGCGGGGCCGGGTGGGATACCCGCAGAGCGCAGGTCGTCCCCGTCGATGGCAAGATCTCCGATCTCCACCGGGTCACGAAACGCGATTCGCATCGCGCGACGGTAGAGGGCCCGCGAAGCGCCTGCGGATGGCGCTGGAGCGCCCAGGGCGCGCGCGGCGGCGAAGCGTGCCGCTGCTATGCGGAGCACTGACGGCGAGCGTGTACGCCCCATGATGCCTACCCAGCGCCGGATTGACGGGTCGCCCGGCATGGATGCAAGCCCGGTACGGCCGCCCTCCTCGCTGGAAACGCCGTGGTCTTCCAAATCCGCACCCGGTAGCGACGCGAGTAGCTCGGGCTCGATCGCGCGCCAGCGAGAGAGCACTCCCGATATCCAGGCCACGTCCGCGTTGGAGAAGCGTAGCGCCCGAGTGGCCCGCTCGACCGTTCCCGGCTCGAGCTCCGCGAACAGCGCGGTCAACCGATTGATCCGGCGCTCCGGATGCGTCCCTGGCGCGGGCTGCGGGCGCTGGAGCTCGTCGAGCGACGCGAGCGTGAGGTCCGATACCTCCGCCAGCGAAGGGATGAGTGCACGCAGCGCCCCACTTTCCCGCCAGAGCGTGAGCGCCCGCGATGGGCACTCTACCTGATCCATCGTCTTCTCCAGTTCCTGCTTGACGCGCTCCATGGAGAGGCGGCCGAGGTG
>DATCXG010000033.1:0-2847 GCA_036565945.1 Gemmatimonadaceae bacterium | reverse complement strand
CGACTATCGCCCGCCACGTCGCCGGCTCTATCTCGAAGCCGAAGCGCGAGGCAAAGCGGACGGCCCTCAGTGCCCGCAGCCTGTCCTCGCGCATCCGCTCGTTGGCCACTCCAACCGCTCGAACGATGCGACGCTCCAGATCGTCGCGACCGCCGAACGGGTCGTGAAGAATCTTGCGGGTGCTGGAGTACGCTATCGCGTTGATGGTGAAGTCGCGGCGGGCAAGGTCCTCATCGAGCGAAGCACCGAATTCGACCACAGCATGGCGGCCATCAGTCTTCACATCTCGCCTGAATGTAGTGACCTCGTGCAGCGTGCCGTGTTCGTCGAGCACACCCACTGTGCCGAACTCGATCCCGACCGGGATCGTGCGCCGGAAGAGGCGCCGTACCTGCTGCGGTGTTGCAGCCGTGGCGATATCCCAGTCCAGGTTGGGATGGCCGAGCAGTGCGTCGCGCACGGCACCGCCCACGCACCATGTCTCGAAACCCGCGTCTTCGAGTCTGCGCACGATATCGAGCACCGCGCCCGAGGGCCGCAGCTTATCGATGGTACTACTCGCGTCTCGATTCACAGAATTAGATTCCACCCGCCTATGGACATCGAGCACATCCTTGGCGCCTCGAGCGCCACAGAAGACTTCAAGCGCGACGTGCGCGCTCTTGCAGCGACCGGCCACGCGCCACGTATCATCGTTCTCCCCCGCGCCCCGCGCATCAAGGTCCTGCGCGTCATTGCCCAGCTACTCTCCACCGAGCCGGCACTGGAGGTAGAAGCCATCCGCGTACGCGGTGTCTCCGGCTGCGCCGACTTCACGGGTGTCGTCGATGTGGAGGCCGGAGGTACCATCATCGGTTTCGAGTTCACCTGGGATTGCCAGTGGCGAGCGAGCGAAGAGGGGTGGATCGACTGCTTCGGCTTCCCCGACCAGATCCGCGCCGCCAACGAGTTCGAATGGCGTTGCTTCCGGGAATGGCGGAGAACTACAGGGTTCAGGGTGCAGGGTTCAGGGTTCAGGAACGACCTCGAGGTAGAGGGCTCAGCGCCACGAGCCGTTCCCTGAACCCTGCCCCCCGTCGTTATCTGATCCCTGATCCCTGCTTCCTGATCCCTCTGTAGTTCCTGCACCCTGCACCCTGCACCCTGAACCCTGTCGTTCCCCGTCTCAGCCACACAACACACTCCCGCCGTTGACGTTCAGCACCTCGCCAGTCACGTGCCGAGCGAGCTGGGAGCACAGGAAGACGATCGGACCGGCGATGTCTTCCGCTGACGCCACGCGGCCCAGTGGAATGCTCGATTCGATCCGCTCGCGTCCACCGTCCGCGAATGGTTCGACACACATCTCCGTGTCAACCCAGCCCGGTGCCACGCAATTCACGGTGACGTTGCGCGGCGCCAGTTCCACCGCCAATGACTTGACGAACGAGATCGTGGCGCCCTTCGACGCCGCATAGTCGGCATGGAAGGCCTCCCCCCTCTGGCCGGCGGTGCTCGACACGAACACTATGCGCCCACCCGACTCCACCATGCGTGCGGCGGCACGGCCGGTGTGAAACATGGAGGCCAGATTCTGGGTCATGGTACGTTCCCATTGGCTGTCTTCCATCTCCGAGAGTGGCACCCCATCGGGTGGCCAGATGCCCGCGTTCCCCACGAACAGGTCGAGCCCGCCGAACTCTCGCGAGACCCGGTCGAAGAGCACATCGGCGCCCGCGCGCGTGGCGATGTCGGCCGCCTGAGCGAAGGATCGCACACCCCGCGCCGATGCCTGACGCACGACATCCGCGGCGGCATCATCGCGGCTACGGTAGCCCACCGCCACGTCGGCTCCGCATTCGGCGAGGAGGATAGCCGTGGCCGCACCGATGCCGCGCGAACCGCCGGTCACCAGGGCCCGCTTCCCACGCAGTGATATCATGACTCCTGCTCCTCCTGGCTGCCCATGCCCTGCCCCGTACGCGTGGCATCGGCGACTGGTCGTTGTAGGATCACTTGCGGCTGGTAAACAGTTCCTTGAGTCTCCCGAGCATCCCGCGATCCACGTGCGGAATGGGCGCCACGGGTAGCAGCGGTTGCCCGTCGAGCAGGCGCTGTGCGTTGGTATGAGTGAGCAACTGCGCCTGCTCAGCCGCCCCGATCTCCACCAGCCAGCGCCGCGCGGAGTTGAGCGAACGGCGATCGCCATGGTTGTCGCTCGCTATGCAGTCCACCAGCCCTTCCTCCAGCAGCAGTCGCGCGAAGCGGCACATCGGCGCGCTGCCGAACAACATGACGGCATCCATCTGGATGATGGCACCCACGCTCCGCCAGTCGAGCACCTGGCGCACCGTGGCGCCGTAGTAGCGTTCGGGATGTGCCAGGACGGGGATCACCCCACTCATGGATATCCGCAGCAGCTCCTGAGTGGCACCCGGGGGCACATTCATGCGCGGGAACTCTACCAGCGCGGCTCCCGAGTCGGCGAGGTGCAGCTCGGAGCGACGCAGATCGATCCCTGGCGCATCGAGCATGATCTCCCAACCCTGCCGCAGCACCGGTTTGCGCGGCGCGCGCTCCACGAGCCGCGTCAGGATCTCCGCGTAGCGCTCCACCGGAGCACGCTCGGCCTCGGTGGCCCTCAGATGCGGAGTGCAGACG
Source organism: Gemmatimonadaceae bacterium (assembly GCA_036565945.1). Classification (GTDB taxonomy): domain Bacteria; phylum Gemmatimonadota; class Gemmatimonadetes; order Gemmatimonadales; family Gemmatimonadaceae; genus JADGGM01. The sequence goes on along the minus strand of DATCXG010000033.1, from coordinate 207 downwards.
AGCAACTCGACTCCGGCGCGCCCGAAGCGCTCGAGCACCGGGACCGAGACTTCTATGGACGGCGATCCGTCATCGACACCCGGCAGGAGGTGCGAGTGGATATCGATCACGAGCGCGCCGCGTGCGCCAGGCCGGCGATGTGTCGCGCCCCCTGTTGCTCGAGCACCGTCCCGACGACCACGTAGTCGGCGCCCGCGTCGCGCGCCG
>DATCXG010000608.1:0-3124 GCA_036565945.1 Gemmatimonadaceae bacterium | reverse complement strand
CCCCAGCCACGTCATCCCGTGTGGTGCGGGCTCGAAACCGCCGCCAGCGCCGCCGTCGTTCTCCTTGCCGGGAAACCAGTAACCGTAGTTCGAGCTGGGCGTGCCGCTGTTGATGAGCGCCCACGAGCTCAGGTACGATGCGTACCCGAGCCGCAGGTAGGGCGACGGGTCGGCAGCGAAGTGGTATCCGTAGTCCAGTACCGACCAGCCGCCCATCTGCGACATGTAGCTCAGTGTGTACGCGTTACCCGCCGAACCGCGATAATCACTGCCGAGATAGTAGTAGGTCGTTTCGAGCCATCCGCGACAGAAGACGTTGGCCGCCATCTGCGCGTCCATGAATCGTCGGGCCTCCGCCGGTGAGATTCCCCGAGCCCTCTCCGAACCGCCGCCGTCCTCGTCACCGGAGGGACTCACCTCATGCTCGAGCGCGTACTTCGCCAGGGCGTGCGTGGACTCGAACCCGGTGGAGTCGAACGCGTACTCCGAGCGAAACAGATCTCCCTTCCCCTTGACGAAAGCCCGCACCTTGCGCTCCCAGTGTATCCTGAGGCGCTGCGCCTGGTCGGCCATGCCTGCGGTCACCAGTGCGTCAATCAACTCCACGATTACGAGCTCGTTGTAAAGCCCGGTCTCGTATGCCGACCACCGAGTTATCTCGGTGGGTATGGTGAACATGCCCAGCGCCGTGCCGTACGCTCTCCGCAGATACTCGGCCGCGCTCAGCGCGGTGTCGATGTGCGGATTCTCCTTTGCCACGCGATACATGCTGAGATACATCAGCGTGATGTGTGGGTAATCGTAGATCCGCCACAGGTGGAGCCGACCACTCCCGCCGGCATCATTGCTCGAGCGATTGGTCTTCCAGTCTGGAATGCCGTAGATGCCGTACGCGAACGTCTCGTCCGTGGTTCGCTGGAGACCGCCCCAGACGAAGTTCTCGATATAGTAGTCCAACGCCGCGACCTCGGCCTGCACCGGGTACTCGGCGTTCTTCGCGGCCAGGAACGCTGGCTTGCTCAGGCCCGGATCGTCGCACGTCACCTCGTAAATGCGCCAGCCTCTGATCCGGTCGTAGTTGTCCGGGCCGAGTAAGGTGTGCGATTCCATGTTCCACTCGGCGAGGAGTCCATTGTACCATCTGCTCGGATCGCGGTGTTGGTGGCGGGCGATGAAGGCTGCACGCTTCCCGATAAGAGTCTCGATGGGCTCTGTGCAGAAGAACTCCAGGAACATGCGCCGGTCATCGCCGAAGTGGACGGTGATCAGGTTCTCGCCGAGTCGGGAGAAGCGGATGTCGTAGAGTCGCACGTCGCCCTTGGTACCCGCGGCCCGGATCACGGTGGCGTCCGGGAACTCGGCCTCGACCGACGCTATCTGCTCCTTCGTGCGCAGCGCGACGCGGGCGAAGAGGTCCGTGGGCACGCTCATACCCGGGACGACTTGCACGTCGACCAGCCCCTCATCCACGAGGACCTGTCGGACGCCGTCGTAATCGTCGGCCCATCGGAACGTGAATCCATACGAACGGTCGTGCCCTGGCCGCCCCCTCGGCGCCAGCGTCAGGCTCGTGTTGGGCTGGCGCCATTTGCATCCGCGCTCGCGCGCCTCGCTGCCGGCGACAGCCGAGTGAAGGAACACACGATAGTCGCGGCGCGTCCCATCCCAGTACTCGAGCCGCGTCTTCGCGGCAGGCGTCATGGTGAGATATGGACCGACGCTGTTCCTGCGCATCCAGAAAAAGAACGAACCATCGCCAGAGACCAGGCTGTGCTTGAGCACCGCGGCTGTCGGCGGCTGGTCCCGCTGCCCGAAGTTCGTGTTCATGGGCAGTGGCACCGCCAGGTCGCCGATCTCGAGTGGTGCCTCGCCAAGGTTTTCGAGCGCCAGCGTCCAGCGGATCGCGGTGCGTCCGACCACGAAACCCACCTTGAGCTCGAAGCCGAGCGAGTCGCTGTCTGCCACGCGGTACGTTGCTTGGTGTGACGCGCTGCCGTCGTCCGAAAGTTGTACGCTCCCGGCTCCCGCCGTGCCGGTCTCGAAGGTCCGCCATTGGCCGCCGCGTCGGCGATATCGTACGAGCACATCGCCCAGCCGACCTTCGGGCCCCACGTAGTTGGTGTCGAACGCGTCGCCGACTCGTCGAAGGCTGACGATCGCGCCATCCTTGAACTCGACGGCGAAGTGCGAGTCGGCCGGACCGGGCATGGATCGCGAGCTCACCTGCGCCGCGGCTGCGGTAGGGGCGAGTTGCGCCAGAGCTGCCTCGCCCAGCGCCAACTGCGCGCCGGCGACACCAGCCGCCTGTAGAAAGCCCCGCCGACTCACCGGCACCGTGGTGTCCTTGCTAGACGCCACGCGCCCACCCCTTCGCCCGGGCTCCCGAGCTGCCGCAGGGAACGCGCGTGCTTCTCGACGTGCGTCCTGACTGCCCGGCGCCCGGACTCCTATCTTCTGCCATCGGTTGTCAGGCGGGCATCGAGCCAATCGGCATGGTCAGAGTCGTCGCGGTCCGTGCCCAGCGGCACAGCGGGCATGACTTCGAGCGTCAGTTCGCGCACTCCGCGCACGTCGACATCCACCGGGATGGCCGCGCTGCCGCTCGACACCGTATCACTCTTCCAGAGCACTCTGCCGTCCCCTCGCACCTCGAAGATGGCTCGCGCCGGGGCCCGGCGTCGCATCTCGTCGTCGAGGCCCACCCGTGCGGTGAAGCGCGTGAAGAGGCCGAATATCTCGTATCGGATCGCCGACTTGGAAAGCGTACCCAGCCCCTTCTGGTAGACCGTCCCGCCCACGGTGAGTGGAGCGCCGTTCACCGACTGGTTCCTGCCAATCCGCTCCCAGTCCTGCCGCATGGTCAGCGGCTCGAGCTCCGAAACGAAGACACTGTCTGGGGTGGCAGGCGTGTAAGTCAGCTCGGCCGCCTTCTGCGCGAGCGAGCCATCGGACCACATAGATCTGACTGCGAGCTTGTACGAGTGGCCCGGCGCCAGAGCGGCGAGGCGCGCGCGCGCGGTGAGTGCCGCCCCCACGGCGCGTCCATCCACTTCAACCTGGTACGCCGCCCTCGGGTAGTACTCCACTGGCCAGTGCACCACGGCGCCCGAGAGTCCCGTAGCGG
>DATCXG010000606.1:0-3826 GCA_036565945.1 Gemmatimonadaceae bacterium | reverse complement strand
ACCGCGCTCACCCAGTGGGTGACGCGCACCACCCAATGATGCCGCTTCACCATGTGGCCTCCCAGGGAAGAGAGAGCAGAAAGCAGAAAGCAGAAAGCGGCAACAACTCTTACAACCGCCGTCATCCCCGCGCAAGCGGGGACCCGCTCAACCGTCATCCCCGCGCAAGCGGGGATCCATGTTCAGTTGGGTAACATGGGTCCCCGCTTGCGCGGGGATGACGGGGGAGCGGGGATGACGGCTAGCTACTCACAGCTCTCACTGCCCAAGGCAGTTCACTGCTCTCTGCTGCCTGCTTTCTGCTCTCTCCCCCAGAGCCCGTTTCTGCTTTCTCCCGTCCGCTTCCTCCTCACTTCACCGGCGTGAGCAGGAGATCCTGAAAGTCGTAGCTGAAGTCGGTGGCGGGCGACACGGCCTGCATCTTCGCGTGCGCTATGCTCCCGTCAGGGTGGAGCGCAAAGGTGACGTAGGCGTCGGCCCGCAGCTCGCGGTCGCGCCAGCGTGCCACGAAAGTGTCGTGCTGCCAGTGCACCAGATCGCCCACGAGCGACGGGGTGTGGGTGAAGCGGATGACGAGCCCGCCGTTCTCGCGCGCGATGTCTATCTCGCCGTACCAGGGATCGGTGTATCTCCCCGCGTAGCGCTCGAGCGGGAGCGACGGGCCCGAGGTCGAGTCACGTCTTGTCGACGCGTTGCGCGTCACTGAATCGATGCGTGCCGCCTCCCGCTTCCCGAGTGTCGAGTAGATGGCCACGTAGTCGGTGGGGGGCGCGCCCATGTAGTGGTCGAGCACGTGATATGTGATCGACTGGAAGGCAGCGCCCGACTCCTGGTTGGTGAGGACTACGACTCCCAGGCGGAGCGAGGGCACCATGGTTACCTGCGAGACGTAACCGGGGAGCCCACCAGTGTGCGTGAGGATCTTCCTGCCCCGGTAGTCGCGCACGCCCAGGCCGAGCGCGTAGCCGTTGAACTCGGGTCGCAGCGCCGCCAGTTCCGGAGCGGGGTCGCCGATCGGGATCGGGGTCACCATCGCCCAGAGCTGGCGCGTCGAGCGCGGTGAGAAGAGGCGCGACCCATCGGCCACGCGTCCCGAGTCGAGCTGCACGATCAGACACTTGGCCATGTCCGTGGCGCTGGAGTTGATCCCGCCGGCGGGATCCACGTTGTCGTTGGCGAAGGGGGTGATCGGACGAACGCTGCCCTCCACCTCGGCGTGCGGGGTGGCGTCGTTCTCGCCCTTTGTCGCCATCGATGCCTGCACATTGCTTCCCGTCATCCCGATCTTCGCCAGGATGCGCGACGAGACGAACTCCTCCCACGACTGTCCCGACACAGCCTGGATGACTTCACCCGCCACGGAGTAGAGGACGTTGTCGTACGCGTACGCGCTCCGGAACGAGGTGGCCGGCTCGATGTAGCGGAGCCGCTCGACGATTTCCTTGCGACTGTAGTCGGAGCTTGGCCACCACATCAGATCGCCCGCGCCGAGCCCCAGTCCGCTCCGGTGCACGAGGAGATCGCGCACCGTGATCTCGCGCGTGACGTACGGGTCGTACATCGCGAAGGCGGGGAGGTATCTGATCACCGGCGCGTCCCACTCGAGCTTCCCCTCTTCCACGAGGAGCGCCAGCGCCGTGGCGGTGAAGATCTTGGTGTTGGACGCGATCCCGAAGCGCGTGTCGGAGTCCACTCTTCCTGGCTTCCCCAGCTCGCGCACGCCGAAGCCCTTCGCGACCACGACCTTGCCGTCCTTCACGATCGCGATGCTCAAGCCGGGGACGGCGAACTCCTTCATCACGCGCTCCACGTAGCCGTCGAGGTCCGCGGGCGGTGTGGCTGCTCTCTGAGCCGCGGAGGGCACAGGCCACGCTGTCGTCGAGAGCATGAGCACGGCGCCGGCGAGTACGGAGCGATTGGCGAGATGCATGGTGGGGAGGGGGAGACGGTGAGGGTGCGTCGAGCCTGACACGAGTGACGTGCTACCGCTGGGCGGTCGGGGCACCGAGCGCCGTACTGGCTGGAAGCAGTGTGGACGTGAGGAAGTTTCGCCCGAGGCACCGGCGGCCGCAACGAGACGGTCAGCTCTTGCACGTGCACGCCTCGGCCAGCAACGGGGGGTCACGCTCCAACGTTTAGTATGCTGAGCAACAGCTCAGCATACTAAACGTTGGAGCGTGACCCCGATCCACACGATCCACAGCCAGCAGCGGGGCGGTAGCTTGCCGAGCTCACCTGTGCACGCGAGATGCCGGCGACTCTTGCGAAGTCGGCTCCTCTGCGCCAAGCTCGCCAGCATTGTGTTAGAGCGACCGCTGCTTCGGTACCGGACAGACACAGCGTGGAGGTGGACCATGAAGGCGCGATGGACATGGTTAGGAGTGGCACTGGCTCTCGCGATCGCGGGGTGCGATAGCTCGCAGGGAAGAATCACCGGTACTGATATGAACGCGAGCCTCGCGAAGAGCGCGGCGCGGGGGGCGATCGGCATCAACGTACTGCTCGCCTCTGGACCGACCGCGAGCATGTTGAGCCAGTTGGGAGGTGTAGGGACGGTGCTGGATGTGGTTCCCGAGATCCACGCGGTAACCATGCGGATCATGGCTAGCGACCTCGCCGCGGTTCAGGCGCTCTCGTTCGTGGAGTCTGCCGCTCCCGACGTGGAGCGGATGGGATCGCCCATCGACGCGGTCGGGGTCAGCAATTTCACCGTCGGCTTCAGCACGTGGGACCTGGATGCGATCAACGTCACCGTGCAGCCGTTGAGCGTCGCCCGCGCCGTGCCGTACACAGGTCAGGGCGTCTACGTCGGCGTGATCGACAGTGGCCTCCTCGATTCGTGGAGGCAGTACTTCCCGCAGGAGCGGATCGCCGAGCAGTACGGCATCGCGTTCGGCGGCGGCGGCGGCGAGCAGGGGAACGTGTCGTCGCAGCCCAACAAGTGGGAGCACGACCAGAACTCCCACGGGACGCACGTGACCAGCACGATCATCGGCTACAATCAGGCAGGCGCCCCGATCAATGGCGTCGCTCCGATGGCCACGATCATCCCGGTGAAGGTGCTCAATCAGAACGGCCGCGGCTGGTCGTCAGTAGTGGCGCGCGGGATCGTGTACGTCGCCGACCTCAAGGCGGGTCCGCTCGCCGGCTCGCCGGTCGTGATCAACATGAGCATCGGCGGCTCGGGGAGCCCGATCGAGAATGCCGCCGTCGACTATGCGATCAGCAAGGGTGTGATAGTCGTGGCCGCCGCGGGGAATGAAGGCGAGGCGGGGATGACGTTCCCGGGTGCGTACGCCCCCGTGATCTCGGCAGCCGCCTCGGGGTGGGTAGGCGAGTGGAAGGCTGGACCCACCTGGTGGTTCGCCTCCGATGTGCCAGAGCCCACGGTCGCGAGCGACTTCTACATCACCGACTTCTCGAGCCGCGCCAAGGCCGGGCAGGATCTGGACGTCGCCGCCCCGGGCTCGTGGGTGGTGGGGCCGTTCCAGACGCAGAGTGGGAAGACCAGCTACTTCTTCCTCGGCGGTACATCGATGGCGAGCCCGCACGTGGCGGGGATCGTCGCCCTCATGGCGCAGAAGGATCCGTCGCTCACCGCGGCCCAGGCGGAGGAGATCCTCGAGAGCACGGCCATCCCGCTCCCGCCCGGATCGCGCACGATCACCAACCCCGACGGGACGACGAGCGTAGTTAGCTGGGGCGCGGACGCCACCGGGTCCGGCCTGACGACGGCTACCGCTGCGCTGGCCGCGACGCCATGATTGGCTGAGACCGGACCAGATCTGGAAATTAGAGTGAGCTCGACCGCTAAGCTTAGCGGTCG
>DATCXG010000590.1:0-7015 GCA_036565945.1 Gemmatimonadaceae bacterium | reverse complement strand
CCCACGTAGAGTTTGCCGTCGCCGCCAAAGACGAGGAGTCCACCGTTGTGGTTGTCGAAGGGTTGGTCCACGAAGAGGATCGGCTTCGCCGAGGCCGGGTTGGCCACGTCGGGATTCGCCGTGTTCACCGAGTAGCGCGCGACGTGCGTATCGCCGCTCCTATCGGTGTAGTCGACGTAGAAGAAACCGTTCGAGGCATAGTTCGGGTGGAACGCCATGCTGAGGAGGCCCTGCTCGCCCCCGTCCGACACGCTCTCGCTGAGGTCGAGGAACGGCGTAGGAAGTAGTGCGCCGTCCTTCACGATCCTGATGCGTCCCGTCTTCTCCACCACGAAGAGTCGCTGGTCGTTGGTGGGCGCGGTGAGAAAGAGCGGTAGCTCGAGCCCGGTGACCACTGTCTCGAGATGTATCCCATCCGTGTTGGGTGGTGGCTGCTGCTGCCGCGGCTCCGTGGACGAGGAGCAATGCGCGAACACCATTGCTCCGGCCGCTCCCGAAATCAGTGTACGCAGGATACTGGACATGAGAGATGCCGGGTTGCGGAGCCGCCCCGTTGCTACTGTCGCGCCGTGCTCTATTGCTACTATCGCGCCATCATGAAGTGGAGCACGTCGGAGCGCGTGACGATGGCTTCGATCCGGCCGCGCTGGCGCACGAGAACGGCCGGGTTTGCCTTGTTGAGGAGCTTGACTACGCTGTCCAACTGCTGAGCACCGTCCACCACCGGGAAGGGAGCGTCCATCACGTCGCTCACCGTGGCGTCGAGCAGCTTGGTATCCTCTATCGCCTTGGCTGACACCGACGCCTCACTCACCGAGCCGATGCAATCGTCGCCGTCCATCACGGGAAGCTGCGAGACATCGTGCAGGCTCATGAGGCGAAGCGCCTGGCGCACAGTGGCGCCGGACGTGGTGGCGATTATGGCTGGTGCCGTCCGTGGCTTGCCGTCGGTGAGGTCGGCGATCTGCACCCGATCGGGCTCCAGGAGCTGGTTCTCGCGCATCCACTCGTCGCTGTAGATCTTCGAGAGGTATCGCTCGCCGGTATCGCAGAGGAAGGTGACCACGAGTGCTTCGGGGTCGTTCACTTCGCGCGCAACCTGAAGAGCAACGTGCGCGATGAGCCCCGACGAGCCGCCCACGAAGAGTCCCTCCTCACGCGTGAGGCGGCGCGCCATGGCGAAGGCATCGCGGTCGCTCACGGTGTGGTACTCGTCGATCACGCTCATGTCGAGCGTGCCCGGCAGCTTGTCCTGCCCGATGCCCTCCACTTTGTAGGGCGTGCCCTCTATCTTCTCGCCGCTCTGCCAGTACTCGGCCAGGATGGAGCCCACCGGATCGCCGGAGATGACCTTGATCGCTGGATTCTTCTCCTTGAGATATCGCCCCACACCGGTGATCGTACCGCCCGTTCCTGCCGCGGCCACGAAGTGAGTGATGCGCCCCTCGGTCTGCTCCCACAGCTCCGGTCCCGTGGTATCGTAGTGAGCCTGGGGGTTGGCGTCGTTGTAGAACTGGTTCGCCAGGATCGCGTTCGGAGTCTCGCTGGCGATCCGCTTGGCGGTCATCACGTAGTTGTCGGGATGATCCGGCGGTACCGCCGTGGGGGTGACGATCACCTGGGCGCCGAACGCCTTGAGGAGCCGCACCTTCTCCTGCGACATCTTGTCGGGCATGGTGAAGATGCAGCGGTAGCCCTTGAGTGCGGCGGCAATGGCGAGCCCGACCCCTGTGTTCCCACTCGTTCCTTCCACGATCGTGCCGCCAGGTGCGAGCCGGCCCTCACGCTCGGCCTGCTCGATGATGGGCAGCCCGATGCGATCCTTCACGCTCCCGCCCGGGTTGAAGAATTCCGCCTTCCCGTACACCGGAGTGCGAATTCCGCGCGTGACTCTGTTGAGCCGGATCAGCGGCGTCCACCCTATGGTTTGCAGGACGTTGTCGTAGGGCCGCTTGTGTCGTTCGATGTGGGACATAAATACGGGGTTCAGGGTTTTAACTACGGGGTTCAGGGGGCAGGGTTCAGGGTTCAGGAACTGCGAACCACGGGGTTCAGGGGGCAGGATGCATGGGAGCTGAGAGGGATCAGGAATCGGGAAACGCCTGGAGGGATGGATCACGATCGTGAGAGCCGCTCCCTGAATCCTGAACCCTGCCCCCTGAACCCCGTAGTTCTCCCTGCCCCCTGCTCCCTGTAGTCAAAACCGTATCTCCCGGCAGCGGGCTGGCTTGGGGGTGGCGGAAGAAGACGGGGAGGAGGAGCGATACGGCCATCGGCCTGCCGTGGAGCCGCGCGGGAGAGAAGCGGAGCTCCCGCGAACCCTGCACGGCCGCGGAGTCGAAGGCTGTGTAGCCCGACGATTCTATGACAGTGGTGGAGTCTGGCCACAGCGCCCCCGAGCTGTCCACGTGGATGCGCAGTGTCACATTCCCCTGCACGCGCTCGGCGTACAGGGCTGATGGATACCGGAATGGAGCTTCCCTGTTGAGCATGACCGGCATCTCATCGGGAGTGACCCCGTTGCCCTGGATCCCCTCGATGGCTCTCCGAGCGGTCTGTCGATCGATGCACGAGATACACGTGGCGAAGAGGAACCCGACGAGCGCCAATCTACGTGACATGATCCCAATCTAGCGAGGGGAGTAACCGGGTTGGAGAGCAGGATATGTGGTCCTTGCCCGGTCGTAGGGCTTCCGTCATTGTTCCAGAATGAATATCACCGTTCTCATGGGGGGCACGTCGTCGGAGCGCGATGTGTCGCTGTCGTCGGGAATCCGAATAGCTCAGGCGCTGCGGGAGTTGGGTCATGAAGTCATCTCGCTCGACCCCGCGCGGGGCGTCATAGGTGAGGATGAGGAAGCGGCCATGCGCGAGGCAGTCGTCGTTAAGGCCACGCCACCGTCGCCCGAGGCGCTGCAGCAACTCTCGCAGGCCTCACTCTCGCCGTCTTTGGGCGCGCTGAGCGCGGTGCGTCAGGCGGACGTCGTGTTCATGGCGCTACATGGCGGGCAGGGCGAGGACGGCACCCTGCAGGCGCTGCTCGACATGGTTGGGGTATGCTACACCGGAAGCGGGCATCTGGCGAGCGCGCTGGCCATGGACAAGGACCTCTCGAAGCGGCTTTTCCGCCTGGCCGGGGTGGCCACCGCCGACTGGCTGATGGCTGGCCCGGCTGTGGGCCCCGCGCCGTCGGCCTCGGAGGTGGAGCGTTCCCTCGGCTGGCCCGTGGTAGTCAAGCCATCGAAGCAGGGTTCCACCGTGGGGCTCTCCATAGTGCGCGATGGATCGGGGCTTGCGGCGGCTGTGGAGGAGGCGGCGCGCCACGACGACGAGGTGATGATCGAGCGGTTCGTGCCGGGTCGCGAGCTCACGGTGGCGGTGGTGGGCGATCGGGCGCTCCCGGTGGGGGAGATCTTCCCCGCGCACGAGATCTACGATTACGAGTGCAAGTACACGGAGGGGATGGCCAGGGAGCAGTTTCCGGCCAGTCTGAGTGCGGGGGAGGCGTCGGAGCTCCAGCGGCTCGCGCTACTGGCGTTCCGTACGCTCAAGTTGGGTGGCTGCGCCCGGATAGATTTTCGCATGACCGAGCGGGGTGAGTTCTTCTGCCTCGAGGCCAACACCCTTCCGGGCATGACCCCGCTCAGTCTCGTTCCGCAGGCGGCAGCCGCTGCAGGGATGGATTTCCCCTCGCTCTGCGGCGAGATAGTGCGGCTGGCACTGGTAAAAAGCGGGAAGTGCCTCGGGTAGAGACTCCGGGTAGAAACTCCGGGTAGAAACTCTGGGTGGTGACTCCGGGTATTGACTCTGGATAGTGTTGACGTGTAGTGCTGACGTGTCATCCCAGTGGTTTACGGCATGAAGATTGTTGTCCGGGAGGACTACGGGGTTCAGGGTGCAGGGTGCAGGGTTCAGGAACTGCAGGGATCAGGAAGCAGGGGTCAGGGAGCAGGAAAGGCTCTTGGTATCGTCACTCCCGCGAAGGCCCGTCACTCGCGCGCGACCCCGTCACTCCCGCGGAAGCGGGAGCCCAGGGCCGGAACATGGGTCCCCGCTTCCGCGGGGATGACGGGTTTGGAGGCGGGGATGACGGGCTTGGCGGTACGGCCTTCTACCCCGAGGTAGTTCCTGATCCCTGCTTCCTGATCCCTGGTAGTTCGCAGTTCCTGAACCCTGAACCCTGAACCCCGTAGTTAAAATCCCGTAGTTTCAGGTCCACATGGCGTTCTCCGAGCTCGACGACCAGGATTATCCACGCATCACGCCGGCTGTGCAGTGGTTGATCGCGATCAACGTCGCGATCTACTTCGTACAGTTGACTCTTGTGGGATCGGCCGACGTTCAACGCGCGCTGGCGTTCGAGGTGCGCGACCTCACGACGCGGCCGTGGACCATCGTCACGTACATGTTCGTGCACGCCGGGTTCTGGCACCTGGCGCTGAACATGTGGATGCTCTGGCTCTTCGGACCGCGGCTCGAGCGCGCGTGGAACCCACGCAGCTTCACCTTCTACTACGTCCTCTGCGGTCTGGGCGGGTGGCTCTTCCACCTGATGATCGCCCGCGACGGCAGCTACCTGCTCGGCGCCTCGGCGGCGATCTACGGCGTGATGCTGGCGTTCGCGATGCGCTGGCCCGACGAGGAGATCCGCTTCTTCCCGCTCGTCTTCATCGCGATGAAGGTGCGCTGGTACGTGGTGCTGCTCGTCGGGCTCAACCTCGCACAGGGACTCTGGGACCTGAACCGTGGCGGCGGTGGCGGCGTGGCCTACCTGGCGCACCTGGGCGGACTCTTCGTGGGGTATCTGTATCTTCGCTTCTCGGCGGCGCACGGCATCGACCGGCTGCGCCGCCGAGTGTCTCAGCTGCCTGACATCTCCGACGACGCACCGCGCGCCGTCCCTCGCTCACAACCCCACTCGCGCGAACGCCCGAGCGAGGTGGACGAGATAGTCGCGCGCAGCAACGCCATGGCTGCCCAGCACCGCCAGAGCGCGGCATCCACGCTCACCAACAAAGTCGGGAAGAAAAAAGCCGACGAGTTGAACCACGTCCTCGACAAGATCTCCCAGCGCGGCATAGGGAGTCTGACGACCGACGAGCGGCGACTGCTCGAGGAGCTCTCGAAGCGGCTCAGAAGCCAGTAACGCGGCCAGCCAGAAAGAGAGAGCCCCCCGGGAATTCCCGGGGGGCAGTACCGCCACGCCGTTCTCGCGGCGGCAGAGGCCAGCGCAGAGCGTGCTGGCATGTTTGCCAAGGTACGACTTTGAGCCCCAGCCGTCCAGAGTGATGCCGAAGCGACATTGCTCCGTGGCTGGTCGTCGTCGGGCCGGATAGGGTGCGTTGCCGCCTGACGTTCGCCGATACATCCTTCGGCATGTCGAAACCAGAGCTGCTCGAGACCTTTCCCAACCCGCACCCCGGCCGCGCCTACGAAATTCGGCTGGAGTGCCCTGAGTTCACCTCCCTCTGCCCCGTGGGCGGCATCGAGGGCGACACTTCCGATCTATCCCTACTCTCGGGCGGCGCGCCCGACTTCGGTACCATCCGCATCAGCTACGTGCCCGGCGAAGTGTGCGTGGAGCTCAAGAGCCTCAAGCTCTATCTCTGGAGCTTCCGCAACGACGGCGTCTTCTACGAGCGCGCCGTGAACCAGATACTCGACGATCTAGCCGCGCGCACCGCGCCCCGGTGGATGGAAGTCGTAGGAGACTTCAACGTGCGTGGCGGCATCAAGTCGATTGTGACTGCCAGGCACGGGGCGCGCGTGCGCGAGGACTAGATAACAGGACGAGCAGATATCAGATAGTCGATATCAGAGTAGATCTCAGAGAAAGATCACGCTCCCGCGACCGTTATCTGCTTGAGCATGCCATGCGCGACGTGTGGCTTGCCGTCCTTCGAGTCTGGGACGAAACAGAGGAACCCGTACTCACCGGGTACGGCATCGACAGTGATGAAGCCGTGTCCTCCCGGGTGAATGCTCGCCACGCCGCCCATAGGCTCACCCGGCGGTGGACCCTGCATCTTGAACACCCACGACGAGAGATCCTGGACCGTCTTACCGGGTGCCAGCTTTGCCAGGACGAGCTCGTGCGTCTGCCCACCATCGTTCTCGATGCGGATGATGTGCTTGCCGGGGGTGAGCGGCTTCGACAGCTCGAAGCCATAGTCGACGAGCTTCACCACGATGTCCGGTACCGGCTCAGGCGCTGGCGCGGCATCTGATGCCGTGACAGTGATCGGGCGGAGCATGCCCTTGGCGATGTGCGGCGTACCATCGGCGCTCGGGATGAAACAGACCAGCACGTAATTGCCGGGCTCGAGCACCTGCGTTTCCTCGGTCACTCCACCCGGCCTCGGCGGGTTCGGGCCGCCGTACATCACCATCCACGGAGCCGGCGGTGCTTCGCCCTTCATCGTCTGCTTGAAGTCTTCGAACGTCTTGCCGTCCTCGAGCTTGATGAGCGTGGCGTGGTGCATCTCCTTGCCATTGGTGACGAGCCGGATGGTGGTGAGGCCGGCCGGGATCTCCGCTGGTGCGTCGAAGGCGTAATCGGTAGCTGTGACGGTCACGACGTTGGCGCTGGGCGCCGTCGTGGCGACGGCGGGCTGGGACGCGCTATCCGCATCGAGCGCGCTGTCACTGCCGGCCTCTTTGACACCGCATGCACAGAGTGCAACGACCGCGAACGCCAGGGCAATTCGCGGTGTGTGATATGGCAACACTAAAGCCTCCCTCGGTCACAACGAGGATTTGAGAAATTGCTGGGGAAAGGGAGGCAACAATATCTGTTTGAGCGAGGGCGGTCAAGATGCCCTGGTGCAGGAGGCGTTACTCGATAGACGCTGTGTCCGGTGGCAGATAGGATGTGTCTCGTGGCATCGTCATCGTGTCGCTCGGGAGGGCCGACGTATCCTGCGGCATCGTCATCGTGTCACTTGGGAATGCTGACGTGTCTCGTGGCATCGTCATCGTGTCACTCGGGAAGGCCGAAGTGTCTTGCGGCATCGTC
>DATCXG010000580.1:0-7421 GCA_036565945.1 Gemmatimonadaceae bacterium | reverse complement strand
TATTGCCGCTATCGTTGCCCAGCTCGGCGCGATTAAAGCAGCCGCAAGGAACGGTACAAATGCCACAGAGCCCTGGCCACCCTGCGGTAGCCTGTAGAGCATCAGATGCGCAAGAATCCCTACGGATGACATGTACAATGCCGCCATTACAGCAGCACCAGTACTCTGCGGCAGCAGTAGGTAAACGGCGGCTCCGCCAAACACGGCGCCGAGGCTTACCGCTGCAACGTAGGAATTAGTGCGACTAAGCATGATACATGAGGAGGCCCCCGTCCCCGGCGTTACTCCCACACTTGAAAATCAGATGCAACAGCCGCTGTCGTAATCCACCTTGCGAGCGTCAGCCATAGAGACATTTCGCGTCACCTCCCTAAGTATTAAGTCGCACCTGACAACCGTCAGATGCGCTAAAAAGGTTGGCTTCGCTCTTACTGTGTTCGGCCTTGCCCGCTCGGCTTCGCTCGGCCGAGAAACGGGGGTTTTTAATTCGGGTAAGTGTCTTCGAAGTTGTGGCTAGATGTGGCCGCGCGAGGACGCTGAGCGCCTCACGCGATAAGAGACCACCGTCGTCATATGACCTCTGGCCGATCTACTATCGGCTTCAACAATCTCCTTCAACCAGGTGAACGTCACCTCAATGCTACGGAGGGTGGTCGTCTACTTGTCGCGCCCCATCCACCTGTTGGTCGCGTCGAGCACCGCCAGCACGCTCGCAGTCTCGGCGCTATCTCTGACTTCACAACTGCCAGTCAGCACGGTCGTCTCCCGACCCACACGTGCCGAAAGTCCCACGAATACGAACTCTCTGTCGAACGCCCCGATCAACTTGCAACCCTCGAGCGAGAGCGCGTGGCCGTTTCCCTCGGGGCCCTTGGCCTGAGCGATGGCGACAAGCGCCGCCCGCGCCGCCAACTCCGCGCGCGAACGCTCCGACTCCACGCCCTCCACTTCACCTATGTACGACTGATCGGCCCTGCGCAGCGTAACACGGCATGTTACACCGTGTGCGCGCGAGCGACGAACCTCCACGTCCTCGAAGTACAGCCATCGGTTCAGCGCCGCAGCCATCGCTTCCGCGCTGATCGGGCTCGACGGCTTCCGAATGTCGAACTCCTTCGGCGGATCAATCGTGGTAGCAACCGAAATCTTGCGGTGGTCAACGCGCATGCCCAGATGCGCTATCAGCGCACTCTCCACATTGCGGACTGTCTGCTTCGGATTGACGTCAGCCGTGGTCAGAAGATGAATCTCGGCAACCGCACCTAGATCGCTGGCGACAATGCGCGCGGCAAGCACACCGGGCAATGTCCCGAGTAGCTCTTCTGCACGTTTGATCGGAAGTACGCTTCCGGCGATCGGAGAACCCGGCGAGGACTGCGTCGGTGCGTTGAGTGGCACGGACACGTATAGACCTGCGCTGACTGAGAATAGTTGACTTGCGGAGGACAGCTACCAACGCGTGGATAGCGCCATAAAGCTACAGTGCGGCGGGGACGGGGGCGATGTTCTAACACCGACTTCGTCTGATTCCAATATTCGCGTCACGGCCCGAAAGCGCAAGTTACGCATCATTGGACGCCGGGAAGGTTATAGTCCTTTAATTTTCTGTACAGCGTGCGCTCACCCATGCCGAGCATGCGCGCGGCCTTCCGGCGGTTCCCCCGCGCCTCACGAAGGGCTACCTCGATGGCGGCGCGCATGATCTCGTCCATGGTCATCCCGGCACGGATGGTCACGACATTGGCCGGCGGATCCTGCTCTCTGGGCTCGATGGCGCCTACCGTCGGCGACTCGGCCGCCTGCCCGGGCCGGACCTCCCCGACCCATTCGTCCGCGGGCATGCTAGCCCCCC
Source organism: Gemmatimonadaceae bacterium (assembly GCA_036565945.1). GTDB lineage: Bacteria > Gemmatimonadota > Gemmatimonadetes > Gemmatimonadales > Gemmatimonadaceae > JADGGM01. The sequence continues at coordinate 5,569 of DATCXG010000580.1, read as the reverse complement.
TTCCACCATCTCTCATGCCCTCACCGGGACCCACCCGGCGGCGTAGCTCCTCCACCTGCAGCTTGAGCTCGACCAGGCTGCGCACGATGAACTCCAACTCGCGACCACCTGTCCCCAAGGCACCAGCCTCCGCCCGGAGGAGTGGCCCTATCGGAACGGGAAGGAATCGCGCGCTTCCGCCCTCGCGGATCTCGCGCGGGATGTCGTCCGCCGTGATCTCGTGGCCCGGCGAGAGAACAACCATGCTCTCCACCAGGTTCTGAAGCTCTCTCACATTGCCGGGCCAGGAGTAGTCCACGAGCAGTTGCATGGCGCCCGCGGATATCCCGTGGAACGCACGATCGTGCTGGACCGAGAACTTCTTGACAAAGTGCCGCACCAGGAGCGGGATGTCGGCGCGCCGCTCACGGAGAGGGGGGAGATAGATGGTGAGAACATTGAGCCGATAGTAGAGATCGGAGCGGAACTCACCCGCCTCCACCTGGCCGCGCAACGGCCGATTGGTAGCGGCCACGACGCGCACGTCGACCTTGAAGGGACGCGAACCGCCCACACGCATCACATCGCGCTGCTCGATGACGCGCAGCAGTTTCACCTGCGTAGAGCGCGGCGCCTCTCCGATCTCATCGAGGAAGAGCGTGCCGCCCTGCGCCAGCTCGAAGCGCCCCAGCCGGCGCTCGGCCGCGCCCGTGAACGCACCCTTCTCGTGTCCGAACAGCTCGCTCTCCAGCAGGGTATCGGGAAGCGCCCCTATATTGACGGCGATGAATGGTTTGGGTCGCCGAGGACTCAGCTTGTGGAGCGCCCGGGCCACGAGCTCCTTCCCTGTGCCACTCTCCCCCTCGATCAGCACCGTGCTCGAGACGGGCGCCATCTGCTCGATCTTGACCATGACCTCGCGCAAGGCCTCGCTCTCGCCGATGAGCCCCGTCTCCTGCGAGAGACGCCGTCTATCGAGGATGCGCCTTATGCCGGCGAACACTTCATCAAGGTCGACTGGCTTGGCGTAGACCTCCAGGAAGCCAAGCGCTCGCAGACGTTCGTGCAGGGCTGGATCGTCCACGTCGGCCAGCCCCACGACTGCCGCACCCTCCCACAGCTCTCGCTTCGCAAGCTGTACGTTCGCCACGTCGGTCAACCCGCTGGTCAGAACGATCAGGTCGGGCTGCTCCCGCTCGATGGCGGCCGGCACATCGTCCATCGGCGAGACGAGCACGGTCTCCACCCCAGCGCCCTCGAGCATCGCGTTCAGCCGCACCGCCGGCTCCACATCCGCGAGCGTCAGCATGACTTTCATGGTGCGCGCCCACCCGCCTCATCTCCCACGCGCGCATCGTGGTCCGTCACGCCGCCACGCAGTATCTGGACGGCGTGCTCGATGATTGGCTGCAGTGCCGCCAATCCGTCACGCACCCCGCCAGGCGAACCGGGCAGATTGACGATCAGCGTGCGCGAACGGGTGCCGGCCAGTCCACGCGAGAGCGCGGCCCGCGGGAACGACTCCAGCGACATCACCCGTATCCGCTCGGCGATGCCCGGCGCCTCTCTCTCGATCACCGCGCGCGTGGCCTCGGGAGTCAGATCCCGCGGTGACAGCCCGGTACCACCGGTGGTCAGAACCACGTCCGCGGCATCGTTGTCGCACCAGTTCAGCAGGCGCTCAATAATGGCCGAGGTCTCGTCGGGCACCAGATCCCGCTCCGCGATCACATGGCCGTTGCTCTCGCCCCAGGCGACTATCGCATCGCCTGATCTGTCGGCTCGCTCACCGCGCGAGCCGGCGTCGGACACCGTCAGCACGGCGACACGCATCACAGATGAGAGCCCTGCTTGTAGAACGGCGTCTTCACCACCGTCGCAGGCAGCCTGCGCCCGCGAATCTCGACCTCGAAGGTGGTGCCCTCGCTGGCGACCGCTCGCGGCAGGTAGCAGGTACCTATGGGGATTCCCAGAGAAGGGCTCACCGTTCCGCTCAACACCGTGCCTTGTGGCTTGCCATCGTAGTACACGGGGTAGCCATGGCGGGGAAAGGCGCGCTCGGCGATCGTGAATCCCACCAGCTTACGTTCCACTCCGCGCTCTTTATAGGCAGCGAGTGCCTCGCGCCCCACGAAGTCGCCCTTCTTGAACTTCACCACCCATCCCATGTTGGCTTCGAGCGGCGTGGTGGTGTCGTCGATGTCATGGCCGTAGAGCGCCATCCCCATCTCGAGGCGAAGGGTGTCGCGGCTGCCGAGTCCGGCCGGGGTCACGTCACCGGCAGCGAGGAGGGTATCCCAGAGACGACACGCCTCGGGGGCTGCGAAGTAGAGCTCGAACCCGTCCTCGCCGGTGTAGCCAGTACGCGAGATCACCGCCGGCACTCCTGCCACCTCGCCCTCGGTGAAGTGGTAATAGTCGATCGCCTCCAGGCGGGAGGCAGTGAGCGGTTGGAGTATGCGGACGGCCTCGGGTCCCTGCAGAGCCAGGAGCGCCACGTCGCGGCTGACATCCTTCACAGTACAATCGAAACGCTCCTTGTACCGCAGGATGTGCTCGAGATCCTTCTCGCGATTGGATGCGTTCACCACCATCATGATCCTGTCCGCGAAGCGGTAGACGAGACAGTCGTCCTCGATCGTTCCACCCTCGTTGAGGATCGTGGAGTACTGCACCTGGCCCTCGACTAGCGCTGTGACGTCGTTCGACGTAACGAAATTCACGAAGTCCACGGTATCGGGTCCCCGGATATCGAACTCGCCCATGTGGCTCACATCGAACAGGCCGCACCTGGAACGGACAGCGTTGTGCTCCGCAGTGATCCCCGTGGGATACTGGACGGGCATGTCGTAACCGGCGAATGGCGCCATCTTGGCACCAAGGGCGACATGGACATCGTGCAAGGGTGTCTGTTCGAGGGTGCTTGCGGTCCGCTGCTCCATCTGCCGGTACTCCGGATTTTGAGGTGATGCTGGAGAATGTACAGATCGTTCCTAACTACGCGAGCTTCTCACCACCCATCAGGACCGCCATTATCGCCTTCTGAATGTGCAGGCGGTTCTCCGCCTCATCCCAGACGCGGCTCTGGGGTCCATCGATCACCTCGGCGGCCACCTCCTCGCCGCGGTGGGCGGGGAGGCAGTGTAGAAAGATCGCCCGCTCGCCTGCGAGGCGCATCAGCGCAGCATCCACGCTGAATCCGGCGAACGCTCTCTCACGACGGGCCTGCTCGGCCTCCTGTCCCATGGAGGCCCAGACATCGGTGTTGACAACGTCCGCACCGGCCACCGCAACGGCGGGATCACGTACGACGGTCACCGATGCAGTCTGTTGCGCTCGCGCCAGTATCGCCGCATCGGGATCGTACCCCTCCGGACAGGCGAGTGTCAGCTCGAAGCCGAGACGATACGCGGCATTGATCCACGAGTTGGCCATGTTGTTGCCATCACCCACCCACGCGATTTTCTTCCCTTCCCATCCACCCAGGTGCTGTCGGATGGTGAGCAGGTCCGCCAGGATCTGGCAGGGGTGCAGCAGGTCGGTGAGGCCGTTGATGACTGGCACGTCGGCGTAGCGCGCCAGTTCCTCGACCTCGGAGTGGGCGAAGGTTCGGATCATTATCCCGTCCACGTAACGGGAGAGCACGCGCGCCGTATCAGCGATCGGTTCCCCGCGTCCGAGCTGCACGTCGCGCGGCGAGAGGAATAACGCGTGGGCTCCGAGCTGCCACGCCCCCACCTCGAAGGAAACACGGGTGCGCGTGGACGACTTCATGAAGATCATCGCCAGCGACTTCCCGGCGAGCGGCTTCGCCACGTACTCGCCTGCACGCATCGACTCGGCCAGGCGAAAGAGTCCTTGGAGTTCAGCGCCGGTGAAGTCCGGAATCGCGAGGAGATCCTGGGGCATCTTGCGGGAGATGTGGTGAGTGGTTGGGGACGCTAGAGGATGTACTTCCTGAGGTCTTCGTCGTCAGCGATCGTGCGAAGCCGGTCGCGGACCATCGCAGCATCGATCTCGATGGGAGCGCGGCCGCGGTCCGGCAGGTCGTACAGAACATCCTCCAGCAACGACGACATGACTGTGTGCAGACGTCGGGCGCCGATGTTCTCCATGCGGTCGTTCACCATCGCGGCTATGCGCGCGATCTCGGCGATGGAGTCATCGGTGAAATGGAGCGCTGCCCCCTCTGCCGCAACCAGGGCCGTGTACTGCTTGGTGAGAGCATTCTCCGGCTCGGTCATGATCCGTACGAAGTCGGTCTCGGTGAGCGGCTTGAGCTCGACGCGTATGGGGAAGCGGCCCTGCAACTCCGGGATCAGATCGCTCGGTTTCGAAACGTGAAACGCGCCAGCGGCGACGAAGAGTATATGATCGGTCTTCACCAATCCATATTTCGTCTGGACGTTGGATCCCTCCACGATGGGCAGCAGGTCGCGCTGCACACCCTCACGCGAGATATCCGGGCCACCCATCTGCGAGCGCTCGCCAGCGATCTTGTCTATCTCGTCGAGGAAGATGATTCCCATCTTCTGCACCCGCTCGAGCGCGTCGGTGGTCACGTCTTCCATATCCACCAACTTCTCGAGCTCCTGATCGAGCAGAATCCGCCGCGCCTCCGACACTCTCACCGTACGCGTCTTGGTGCGCTTGGGCATCATGTCCTGGAGCATCTCGGTGAAGTTCTCGATCCCCTCGGGCGCTCCCTGCGGTACGAGCATGTCGAACATCGGGCCACCAGGCTGGGTGACCTCCACGTCCACCTCGCGGTCGTCCAACTGGCCGTCCACCAGGAGTTGCCTGAGTTTGTCGCGCGTGCGGCGATGACGGTCGGCAGCCGCATCCAGGTCGGCTCCACGAGAAACCTCGCCTGTGGGTGACACGACGAAATGCGATGTCCCCGCGCCCTTCCCACTCCCACTCTCTGGCGCCGGCCCGTCGGGCGCCGATGCGGCACCCGCTGTCGAGCGCGCGGGGGTCTCCCGCGCTCCCGGGCCGGGCGCTGGCTCCGGAGGCTTCGGGGTTGGCAGAAGGAGGTCCAGCAGACGCTCGTCCACCCGCGTGTGGGCGATGTCTTCCACCTCACTCTCCAGCTCCGTGCGCACCATGTCGATGGCGCTCTCCACCAGGTCCCGAACCATCGATTCGACATCACGCCCCACGTAGCCGACTTCCGTGAACTTCGATGCCTCCACCTTGATGAAGGGCGCGCCCGAGAGCCGCGCGAGCCGCCGAGCGATCTCGGTCTTTCCCACTCCCGTGGGGCCGATGAGCACGATGTTGTTCGGAGAGATCTCGTCGCGGATGTCGTCGCCCGCCTGCTGCCGGCGCCAGCGGTTCCGGAGAGCAATGGCCACCGCCTTCTTGGCCTCGCTCTGCCCCACGATGTATCTGTCGAGCTCGGCCACGATCTGACGGGGAGTGAGCTCCGCCAGGCGAGCGATGGCCTGCTGAGTACGGTTTGATGCCATTATCTGAATATCACAGCTCGAGCACAGTGATGTTGGCGTTGGTGTAGATGCAGATCTCCCCCGCGATTCCCAGCCCCTTGCGAACGATCTCGCAGGCTGGTAGCGGTGAGTGCTGGACG
>DATCXG010000576.1:0-6405 GCA_036565945.1 Gemmatimonadaceae bacterium | reverse complement strand
CAGCCGCTTCTTGGCGGTCAGCGTAACGGTGTAGTAGCGGCTCTCTCCCCACTCGGGAACAGTCGGGTCCAGCGTGTGAGGTACCGCGTCTACTGTGTAGCCGAGCGGCTCGAAGAGCCGGTGCAGGAACTCCTCGCCGCCACGACAGGGGACCGCGGTGAGGCGCGCCTCGAGAGGGATGGCCATGGCCGCCAGCTCGGGACGCTCCTTGCTGCGACCGGCCATCGCGGTGCCGAAGGCCTGCGCGATAGCCACGCTGAGGAAGGACGAAGCCGCGTAGGGCCGGTCGTTGACGTACTGCGCCAGCAGCCCGCCATCGCCATCGGGGCCACGCCGCCCGCGTACGAGCCCTACCGGGTCTACATCGAGCAGGAGCGCCGCAGTGCACCTGTGTGCGTCGGCCTCGGGGTAGACGACGTGCGCGCGCCCGAAGGAGAGCTCCACGCTCTGGGCGCGGGCTGGGTTCTTGTGGAGCAGATAGCCGAGGTCAGTTGCCGGCTCGTGCGTGGTGCTGATGGTGAGCAGCATTGAGTGCTACTGTAGGGTGCTGGCGTAAAGTGAAACGTGAGACTCCCCGAAGACCAACAGGGAGCCGGTCGAGGAGTGGTGCGAGCGGCCCGGCGTGACCGGGCCGCCCTTCAATCCTTGTACGGGTCGAACTCGTTGGCGCCTGCCATCACCACGATGAGCGGACGCAATGTGTGCATCACTTCGACGGTACTTCCCTGCGCGTCGAGCACATCAGGCAGGCGACGGTAGACCTGCGGCGCCTCATCGAGGCCGCCTCCCCGGAGGATGACTCCCTTCCTGGCGAGCCAGTCCTTCATCATCTCGGGGGAAATCTTACCGGGCTTTATTATCTGTCCTGTCTTCCGCTTCCTCTTACCGGCGGCCTCAGTGCGTGACATGACTCGTCCAGCGCCGTGTACGGTGGAGTAGAGCGCCTCCTGTTGCAGCTTCATAATTGGCTCGTGGTCGTAGCGGTCCTCTGCGATAGTGCCACGCAGAATAACGGAGTCGTCGCCCATCGAGCCGCCAACGAAACCCCGCTGGCCGGGAAACGCCGGAGTGGCACCTTTGCGGACTACGACGTATCTCACTTCCCCGCCGTCAGGTGATACGTGCGTCTCCTTGAAGGCGAAGTTGTGGTGGTTGTGGACCAGGTCCATCTCCTGGCCACCGAGGAGCTTCACCACTTTGCGGGCCACCCACTCACGGCCGGCGTAGGCATACATGCCGGCCAGCTCCATCAGGTGCCAGTAGTCGTACCCGGCGCCCTGGTTGATGTCGAGCAGAACGTCCACTTCCTTGGCGCGGTCTCCCCACGTTCCGCCCTGGGAGATAGCCAGGAAGTTCTGTGCGATAGTGAAGCCGAGACCGCGCGAACCGAAGTGGACGCCCACCCAGATGCGGCCCTGCTCATCGTGGAACACATCTACGTAGTGGTTGCCGCTCCCTACAGTACCGAGCTGCCTACGCGCCTTGTCTTTCACCTCGTCACGGAAGCCGCCGATGTTGGGGATGATGTACCACGCCGGCTCCATGAAGAGCGGGTCGTTGACCGGCGCATCGTTCGCGTTGTTCTTGCGGCCGATGCCGAAGGACACCGTTCCCTGAACTTCGTTCGCCAGTTCGTTCAAGATTGTGTTGCTGGAGACGCGATACGGGTTGGCCTTGGCCTCTTCCACACCGATGCCGGTAAGGTCCTCCAGGGTGAGGTCTGTGCGGATCGCGGCGTTGCCGCACGCGATGTCCACACCGACACCGACCACGGAGACCTTGTCGTCATAAGCCGCGACACCGCCGATGGGCATCACGTAGCCAACATGCCCGTCCGCCATGAGTGCCGCATCCACCGCGTTCTCGCGAATGTGCTGGAACTGGATGATGGTCTGCTCGTCGTGCGTCCCGAAGATCTTCATGGTATTGCCCAATCTATGAATGAACCCGCGAACCGCGAGCGGGTGACAGGCGATGGTCCGGTCGGGTACATCATGCGTCAGTCGTCCTCCCACGGACGACGATCCGCCTTGTCCTCCAGGCGCCGGGCGCGGTAGAACGCACGCCGTGCCGCCCGCTGTGCCGCGGTGCTCTCCGACACGCGGTAGACGTGTGCGACCAATACCCGGTGCCACGCCCCGGCCAGATCGCGAAATGCGATCCAGCGCGGGGGCGGGAGCTGGTCGAGCCGGCGCTCGACTTCCATGGCTGTCTCTCGCGAGACGGCGAAGTAGTCATAGTGCGTCTCGATCTCGAAGAAATCCTTCTCGCTCTCCGGCTCCTGAGGATCGGCGAAGTAATCCTCGAGCCTGTTCATCTTCCTGTGATTGTGTGTGGAGTGACGGGGCCGCACCGCGCGACCCCGCTGTGAAATTCGCGACGCCACCGGCATCGGTGGCGCGGTGAACTACTCCGCACCCACCTGGCCGATGAAGTCGCCTATTACCTGCGGCGTGGCCGTATCGAAACCGACCACGTCGAGCATCCCGCCATCATCCGGATCCGCGATGCTGAATCCGTTGGATGCCATCGCGACGACCACGAGCTTCGCCGCGATTCCCATACGCTCCCGATAATCGCGGAGCGCCTGCACGGGGTGGATGTTCCCCGCCCACGTCTCGCTGTCGGTGTAGATCACGAACGCGTCCACAGCCCAACGGTTCTTCAGCGCCTCCACCATTGGCAGGGCGCAGTCGGTTCCGCCGAACTGCAGCTCGCTCGTGGCCCGCACCACGTCGTCCAGGCGCTGACGCGGCGAGATCGCCAGTGGCGTGAGGCCGGTGTCGTACAACGATCCGTACGCAGGGCGCCACATCGAGGGATAGCTCCCTCGCGTGAACGCCACGAAGCGATGATGCGGCTCCCTGGCCGCGGTCACCAGCGCCATCGCAGCCGACGCCTCGCGGCACGAGATGAACGGCAGTCCGTGCACCGGAGCCACCATCGAGCCCGAGACGTCGAGGGCCAGCATGATCCGCTTGCCCGTGGACGGCGCGTTCTCGAAGGCCAGGTAGAAGGCGCCGTCGAGCGCGTCCACTACCTGCGACACGGGAGCCCAGCTATTCTGCCCGCGCATTCCGCGGCCCTGCGCGTACGTCCGCAGCGCGGCGAGCAGGGCCACAGGATGCACGCGCGCCCTGTGCAGCGCCTCACGATCGCCCAGCCGAGCGACGACCGTGCTCACCGCGGCGCTACCCGGCACGAGCAGACCGACCTTGCTCATCACGCCGAGATTCCGCACGAGCGCGCCGAGCGGCATGCTGTCGAGCAACGCATCCCACACCTCGGCGTGTGCCAGCAGCTCAGTGGGGAGCATCTCGCGCGTGAGCTTGTAGATCCTGATCACGCTGGCCGCCTCGCGCGGCTGCATCGAACGGATCGCCTGCACCGCTTCGATCCGCGCGACCACGTCGCCGGCGCGGAGCGCGTCCGCGGCGGCGCCATCCAGCTCCAGCACGCCGTCCCAGCCCTTCGTCACGAAGCGGAAGAGCAGGTCGTGCGCGACCGAGGGCGGCTTCGGGTGCGCGAGCCGTAGCGCATCGCGGTGCGACCAGCCGTCGCGCGCCTGGTACTTGAGGAGCTGGTACACGAGGTCGGCCGGCGACTTCGCGGTGTACCACCGGCCCACGGCGTTACGCACGCCGCGTCCCCAGCCGCGGAAAGCCTTCACGTACTGCAGCCAGTGGAAGAGATGCGTTCCGGTACGCGCCACCGAGGGGAGCGCGGCGAACGCTGCGGCACGAGTCGCGTCATCGCCCCATCCCGCGGCGAGCGCCAAGACGAAGAGCGCCGGATCGTTCTTCGGAGCGCGGCCGCTCCGGCTGATCTCCACCACCCGGCGCACGGCCCGCGCGCCATCCTCGGCCACGCACTCGATCGCGCTGGCGGCGTGCTCGCGGGTGAGCTCGCGCTCGCCGACGTAGAACGTTCCGCCCTCGCTCCCGAGGATGAGGAAGCGGTCGAGCCGCGTCCAGCGGTCGACTGTCCACGCGTAGCCGCCCGCCGAGTTGGGGAGCTGCGTGGTGCCTGGTATCGGCTCGGCCTGCGGCGTGACGAGACGCCGGAGGCGAGTCGCGAAGTGCTGAGTGAAGTCGATCATTGCTCGCCCTCCTGTGGTCGAGTGGTGGTGAGTGATGCTGCGGACTGCCAGAGTTGCGCGGATGAAATGGTGCCGTTGGGCTCCCCGAACGACCGGGGAATCTCTTTGCGAGAGTAGACGGTAACCCAGCGACGGCGACCCGCGCGTGAAGCGATATGGAGAGTGGAGAGTGCCGGCCGGATTCGAACCGGCGACCGCGAGATTCGATAACCCTCGTACCTTCGGCCCGGTTACACCGGGCGAGTTGACGGTGAGGGACTTCCCGAGCTCTACCAACTGAGCTACGACACCCTCCACTCCAGTAAATCAGGGGGACGGGTCTCGAACCCGCTCTCAGGGGTTCACAACCCCTTGTGCCGAGCTACTTACACCACCCCCTAGTGATGTTTGCAGCGTGAAGTACCGTCGGCGTGACTCGGGGCGAAGCCGCGCGAGCATCAATCGATGAATAAAAGCGCAGCGCCACACGCACCCCCCTTGGTTCGTAGCCAGGTGCTCTGGTCCACTGAGCTACGGCGGTGTGGATGGGAGGCGATGGATTCGAACCACCGCGGCCCTTGCGGGCAGCCGGGTTACGGCCGGCTTGTTTCAACCACTCACGCAACCTCCCCATGTACGAGGCCAGCGAGGTTCGAACTCGCAACCTTCCGGTAGACAGCCGGATGCTCTGGCCGGTTGAGCTATAGCCCCCGAGTACGAGATGTCCGCCGCCGGCGCGACGAGAGCAGAGTCGCTTGACCGAGCAGTGGGAGTCGCGTTTCCTTCTGCTCGCGCGCCACGCTCCGCCGGCCGACGACGGTCACCTCGTAGGTACTGCTACTTCGGATACTGCATTGTGCTGCTTCCTTCCCGGACCATCACTTGTCAAAAAGCGGTCTACACGAGGCGTGTGAAACGCAAAACGCCCCACCTGGCACTCGGCGCAGGTGGGGCGTTGGCATCGCTCCCGGATCCGGATACAGCTCATCGTACTCTACGGAGTACGCCTCCCTGCATCCGGTCCCGCACCGATCTTCCATGACTGCAGTCGATCGCCGAGTCCTTTCGAGCTCACGGCGCCGACTTCCGTCGCAAACGCTGGAATGCCGCGATAATCTCGCGCATCCCATCTGCTGCTCTTCGCACGGAGCTCTGACCCTCGTGCGATATGGTTCTCATGCGCGCACACGTCTCCCCCGGGAGTGCCGTTCGGCGCGCCCCGTCTCGCGGCTATCCGGCCTATGCCGGATGGTCGCGTAGCGTCGCGTGGAGAGATGGTGAACGTCAGCATCGAGATGTTGTGGCTCCCGTAACGATGTGTGATTCGCAATAGTACCAAACGCAAAGTCGCGTCACCGATGATCCCCGCGCGCCAAGCGCATCGGGTGTGTCGTCGCATTCCACACGTGGCGCGTGCGGAAATTGGTCGACTCATGAACATCGGGACGCGACTCCCAGGGCAACGAGTCTACAACAGCGGGGGTGGATCTGTCAATACCTGTCACATAGACCGGGCAGACATCACCTCTTGCATTGCGTAGACCTGTCATCCCCGCGCAAGCGGGGACCCATGTTCGGCTCAATAACATGGGTCCCCGCTTGCGCGGGGATGACGGCTAACCTACTACGAGCCGTTCCTGCTTTCTGCTTTCTGCTTTCTGCTTTCTGCTTTCTGCTAGCTGCTTTCTGTTAGCTGCTTTCTGCTTCCAGCTCCCTTCCTCCCTCCCTCACTCCACCCTCAACGCCTCCAACGGCGGCACCCGCGATGCGCGCATCGCCGGGAGGAAGCCAGCGACCGCCGCGCTGATGGCCAGCACGACGACCGCAAGCACGATCGATGGCACGTCGAGCACCCCCACTTCGAAGAGCTGACTCTCGAGAAGTCGCGTCGCCATCATCGCCACGGGCAGTCCGATGATGACTCCGCCAATCGTGAGTACCAGCGCTTCGCGCAGCATGAGCCGCGTCACATCGCCGGGCTTCGCGCCGAGTGCCATGCGCAGGCCGAATTCGCTGGTGCGACGGACCGTGGCGTACGCCATCACACCGTAGAGGCCGAGCGCCGCGAGCACGAGGGCGAGCGCACCGAAGAAGGTGACGACCTGCGCCACCATCCGGTCGCGGCTGATCGAATCGCCGATGAGCTCCGTCAGTGGGTCGACGCTCAGGATGACGAGCGATGGATCGGCGGTCTGAAGAGCGCGGCGGACGGGCACGACGAGCCGCGCGGGGTCGCCGCTCGTGCGGATCTCCAACCTGAATCTGCCGGGCAGCTCGTTCATCTGTACCATCGGGAAGTACACCCGGCGCGACGGCGGCTCGCGCAC
>DATCXG010000556.1:0-2206 GCA_036565945.1 Gemmatimonadaceae bacterium | reverse complement strand
GTGCGCGATGACCAGCCGATTCGTCACACCCACGACGCCGGGGACACACCGTACCACGCATTCCGCGGCCGAGCGCTCCACGGGATGCGCCGCGAACCCGGAGAGCGTGAGCCAGCCACGCTCCACGTCGATGGTGAAGCGACTGCCCGGGACTATGTACTCGCTCTTGAGTGCACGGATGGCCGCTTCGATGATGCGGTCATCATCGCGTAGCGACGATGTGGACAGCGTGGGAATCGCTTCTGTGGCCTTCCCGATCTCTGCGAGCATACGCCCTCCAGTCTGTGGCTACCGGCTTCCTGTTCCCCTGTATGCAATAGACTCTACCAGCATTGGTGAGCGCTGTCGGGAAATGCCGGATGGTGAATCGGGATGTGCCCTACAGCCAGGCTGAAGTGTGGGGCGAACGTGCGATTCCCCTGGCGTCGGCTGTCCAACGGCTCGCTACTCGAGCGTCAGGCCGCCCGGATCAGTTGGCTGGCGCCGGTGCACAGGCGCAAGTCGTGCACCAGCTTTACGGCTCTTCGAGAGTGGAGGTGCCGCGATGGATCGGGTGAAAGGGAAGGTCGCGATTGTGACGGGCGGCGCGCTGGGGTTGGGTTGGTCGACTGCTGCGCTCATGGCGCGGGAGGGAGCCAGCGTGGTGATCACGGATGTGAACGAGTCCGCGGGCCGGCAGGCGGCCGAGGCCATCGGCGGCGCTGGCGGCGAGGCCGTCTTCCTGAAGCACGATGTTTCGAGCGAGGCCGACTGGCAGCGCGTGATCCACGAAACGTTGGCCCGCTTTCGACGGCTCGATGTAGTGGTGAACAATGCCGGCGTGGCGCTGGCGAAGAATGTGGAGTATACCACTCTCCAGGAGTGGCGCTGGCTGCTGAGCATCAATCTCGACGGCGTTTTCCTCGGCACGCGGTTCGGCATTGTCGCGATGAGGGAGGCGCGGAGCGGGTCGATCATCAATCTCTCATCGATCGAGGGGCTGGTGGGCGACGCGAACCTTGCCGCTTACAACGCGAGCAAGGGCGGTGTACGCCTCTTCACCAAGTCAGCAGCCCTCCATTGCGCCAGGTCCGGCTACAATATCCGCGTCAACTCGGTGCACCCGGGTTATGTGCTGACACCCATGGTCGAGGGTTACGCTGAAAGCTCCGGGGATGCCGAGGCCGCCAGAAAGGCGCTCGTGGCACTGCATCCACTCGGCCGCCTGGGCGAGCCAGACGAGATTGCGTACGGCGTCCTGTACCTGGCGTCGGACGAGTCGAAGTTCGTCACCGGCTCGGAGCTGGTGATCGACGGCGGGTACACGGCCCAGTAGCGAGTGGCGCTCGAAAGGATGGCGCTCGGCGGACCATGCTATGCGCCTCGCATCTCGCTCCGCGCAACCCTTGACTCTATAGCAAAGTACAGGGCTTAGCTTATCTATCGAACCCGATACGGAGCTGAGATGATGGAGACCTTGACCATCGGTGAACTTGCCGGAGCCGTTGGCGTGAACGTCCAGACTGTGCGCTACTACGAGCGGCGCGGGCTGCTGCCGGAGCCGCGGCGCCGGCCCTCCGGTTACCGCGAGTATCCGGCGAGCGATGTTGCACGGCTCGGCTTCATCCGTCGCGCCCAGGGATTGGGCTTCACGCTCTCGGAAATCGAGGACCTTCTCGCCCTGAGGATGGATCCCCACACGACGCCGGCCGACGTGCACCGACGGGTGGAAGAGAAGATCGATGCCGTGGAGGCGAAGATGGCGGAATTGGCGAAAATCAGTTCAGCTCTCGGGGCGTTGGCCTCGGCGTGCCAGACGCACGGTCCGCTGGGCGACTGTCCCTTCCTCGAGGCGCTCGAGGCGCAGAGGAGCGACGGAGCGAAGTGATCGGCGACGTAGGAGCAGCACGGCGGACCGCGGCGGACTCGGATGCGGAGTGGCGACGTTACCCGTTTCCTGTGATCTTGCGCATGATGATATGCGTTTCCACCAACGCCGGTCAGTCCGGCCTAACCAGGAGTTAGCGTCCACAATGAGTTCATCCGGTGACCGGCTGCGACAGCCGCCGTCCGAGCGGTTCGCGGGCGTGGAGCATCGACTCGACTTCGGCGAGTCGCTCGCGTCGCTGCGCCAGGAGGCGCACCCCGCCAAAGGGGGACATCGCCAGATAGTCGTCTACCATAGCGACGCTCTGCGCCTCGTGTTGTTCGCCTTCGATGCTGGCGG
>DATCXG010000554.1:0-5139 GCA_036565945.1 Gemmatimonadaceae bacterium | reverse complement strand
GCCGCGGAGCGACAGCAGCGACTCGCCGCCTATCAGGCGGGCGCCTGGGAGTTTGTCAGCCAGCCGCTCGACGGCGAGATGCTGTTACTGAAGCTCGATGCCTTCATGCGCGGTAAGCGCGAGACGGACCGACTGATCGCCGAGAGCCTCCTCGACGCCGCCACGGGCCTCTACAACATGCGCGGTCTCGTGCGACGGGCTCGCGAGATCTCGGCGGAGGCACAGCGACTGCGAGCGCCGATTGCCTGCGTCGCCTTCTCTCCAGTAGCTGTAACTCTCGAGAACGAAGAACGGCCGCTGAATGGCGACACTGCCCGAGTGGTCGAGCACCTCGGTGCCGTCGTCAGTCGCACTGGTCGAGTGTCCGATGCGATCGGCCGTGTTGGCCCGACAGACTTTGCAATCATCGCGCCGGCGACTGGTAGCGATGGCGCTGTGCGGCTCATCGAACGCATCCAGACAATGATAGATGTCGAACCGCTCGGGATCGGTGACTACGAACACAGAGTGAAAATCCGGGCCGGCTACTGTGCCGTCCCGGATTTTTCGGAGTCCGCGCTGGATGCGGTGGAGATGCTGGTGCGGGCAACCACCGCGCTCCGCTATCTTTGCGCCGATTTCGATGGTGTGTCGATCAAGGCCTTCGAAGAGTTGCCCGTCAGGTCTGCCCTGTAAGCTCCCCCACCTGCGGCGCCAGCCGCGGCATCTCGTCGTCCTCGCTCGTGGTGTATCCGTAGAGATACGTGTAGTAGCGGTAGACGCCCTGTGCGCGGATGTCGTTGAGTACCGCGCCCAGCGGCCGGATGGGCAGCCGCTCCAGCAGCTTGAGCTTCGCCTGGGCCATCTTCCGGTCCGTTGCTCCGGTGCGCAGGACGACGACCATGTTCCCTGTGGCGGCACCCAGCACGAACGGATCCACGCCAGCGCCCAACGGGGGGCTGTCCACCAGGATCACGTCGAAACGCTCGCGCAGATCAGCGATGAGCTGCAGCATGGCCTGCGAGTGAAGTAGCTCTGGTCCGCGATGCCTGCGCGTTCCGCAGGGGATCAGGGTCAGCTTCTCGTGCGTCGACCCGCGCAGTACGGATTCCAGTGGCGCGTCACCGCCCAGATAATCCAGCAATCCCGGACGACGGTTCGCGCCGAACATCGCGTGGAGCTGCCCACGGCGCGTGTCACCATCCAGGAGAACTGTACGGTACCCAGCTTCCGCAAACGAGAGCGCGAGGTTGGACGAGACCAGCGACTTGCCGTCTCCGGCCCCGGGACTCGACACCGTGAACATGATCGGGCCCGCGCCCGCGTAGGCGTTGGTGATGCTCATCCGAATCGTACGGAACGCCTCGATCACCTGTGCAGCTTCCTCGGGGTCGGGGTCTCCGCCGCGAACGCGCTTTATCGTGGGCACCGCGCCGAGGATCGTGAGTCCCATCTCGCCGCTGGCCTGCTCCGGATAGCGGAACCGCGAATCCGTATGGTCGAGCAGTAGCGCCAGGCCCACGGCTCCTCCCAGGCTGGCCAGGAGCGCCAGGACGATGATCTTCGGACCGGAGCTCGACGTCGGGTTGAGAGGTGCCACCGCCGTGTCGAGGATGTTGATGTCGGGGATCGCGCTGGCTTCCGCCAGACGCGCTTCCTCGTAGCGGCTCGCCAGCATGGTGAACAGGTCCTGCTTGGTGGCCACCTCGCGCATCAGCCGCATCTGCTCGATCGTCCGCGGCGGGATGGCCTTCAGCTTGGCTGACGACGCGTTCACCTGCTCGCCCAGGTCGGCCTCCTGCTTGCGTAGCTGGCCAATGAGGGAGCGGAGAACCTCGGGAATTGTCTGGGTTCGCATCACCTGCACGCTGGCCCGGAGATTCTGCACGGTGGGATGCTGATCGGTGTAGAGCTCGCGAGCGGTACGAAGTTGGGCTTCCCGCTGCGACAGCTCCTGTAGCGCGGCCTGGAGGTCGGGAGCCGCCTTCGCGCTCGCGATGAGCATGAACGCGTCGGCGCTGATCCTGCTCGGGTTGGCCTGCAGGGCCTCGAGTGCCTGACGGTCGTGCTGCACTGCGTCGAGCTGCAGCTTCTGCCCGAAGTAATTGCCCAGCACCGGATTCGTCTCAGCCCCCGGCAGACCTGGTGTTGGCGACATCGCCAGCGCCTCGGAAGGGAGCGTGATGGTGTTGGTGCGGAAGTTCTGCAGCTTCACCTCGGAGTCGTGAAGTGCATCGCGTGATGCGCCCAACTGGTTCTCGAGTGTCTTGGCCGTCTCGGTGAGGTTGCGCCGCTTGAGATCCGCCGCCGTGGCTACGAATTCCGTCATGACCGAATTGAGAATCGACGCCGTGCGGCGTGGACTGCGACCGGTCAGGGTGAGCTTGAGGAAAGAGCTGCGTGGGGGGAGGGTCACCTCGATCCGGTTCATCAAGTTGCTGGAAACCGAACGCGGATTGGCGACGGTGAACGGAATCGCGCGGTCCCGTCCGAGGGCTGCGGCACTCGGTGCCCACAGGAAACCCAGTGAGTGACCGATGGAATCCCCAACAGCGCCTTGCTCGAGAACGCCGCCCTCCGTGGTGGC
Organism: Gemmatimonadaceae bacterium; assembly: GCA_036565945.1. Taxonomy (GTDB): domain Bacteria; phylum Gemmatimonadota; class Gemmatimonadetes; order Gemmatimonadales; family Gemmatimonadaceae; genus JADGGM01. The sequence goes on along the minus strand of DATCXG010000554.1, from coordinate 2,573 downwards.
GAGCGTGTACCTGGTGCCCGTGGCGTCCACACGCAGCTCGTACGTGCCGCTACGGAACCCTGGCCCGGGCTGGAAGCCGGTGAACACGCTCGAATCGGCCATATTGGACGGCCACAGGTAGAGCCCCATCCGCTGGACCACGCGATCCATGATGGTCGAGCTCTTGAGCAGGTCGGCCCATGCCCCGCCGCCCAGCAGCTCATCGCCCCGCACGGGTCCGCGATTGGGAGCACTGGGGTCGGCGATCCAGATAGTCCCCTGCACCTGGTACTCGGGCGCTGTTAGGCGGCTGATTCCGAAGCCAGCCGCCGTCCCGAGCAGCGCTATGAGGAGGATGAGCCACTTGTAGCGGCGCAGAGCAGCGATGTAGCGCGCCCAGGGAATCCCCGGTTCCGCCGCCGGGGCCGGGCCGATGGCGGCTGGCCAAGCTTGCGGAAACGCAACAGCGTTCGCATCGGGCGAGGGGGCGGCAGGAAGATTCGACGGAATGTAGTTCGCGGACATTCAGAACCGGGCTATTAAAGGTTAGACGGCGGCTGTTCTTTTCTACCTTGCGTGGCCGCGGTCGCGGGCCGATACGCGCGCTGCGCCGCCCAAACGGATGCAAATCCAGGCCCACCCTTTCCGGAGCGAAGCGCTCGGGGCAGAATAGGGCAACCCTGTACTATGTTTCACCGCACGCCATTATGGGAGTGGCGCGTTCACCTTGCTACCTTTCCCACCAAACCCTACCCCAGCCACAAGTGCGCTCATGGCCTCATGGCCCAGTCCGCAAGCTCAACCCAGCCGTCCGACCTGACCGCCCCGACCGTTACGTCAGGCCCGCATTTGCGTCCAGAGTGAGAACGATCTAACGTCGTATTGGTCATTTGCTGGTTTGCGACAGTCCCAGATCGTTGGCGTGTTGGAGTACCTCAACAGGGGTGTAGCATGAGGATCACAAGCAATGTTGCGCCCGGCCTACGGTGTGCATCTGTTTCATCGAATCTCGGCCGCCCTGTGAGGGCCACATGCAGGAGACCATGACGTCTGCTCCATCGAATCTGGGCTCCGACGAGCACTCCGGCGCTCAACCAGCACCCCGTGATCCGCTTGCGATACCGGCCGATGTGAAGGCCGAGATACGTATCCTGGTAGTCGACGACGATCGCACGCTGCGCGAAGGCTGCGCCAGCGTGCTGCAGCTCGATGGGTACAACGTCACGTTCTCGGGCCGTGGTGACGAGGCGATCGACCTGGTCAAGCGTCGGAAATTCGACATCATCCTCGTGGATCTTTACCTCACGCCGATCTCGGGGCTGGATGTTCTGAAGGCGGCTCTGGAAGCTCACCGCGACACGATTGTCGTGGTGATGACGGGTAACCCGAGTGTGACGTCGAGCATCGAGGCGTTGCGTATCGGCGCGTGGGATTACCTCCCGAAGCCGTTTTCCGCTACGCACCTGCAGGTGCTCATCGGGCGCGCATCTCATGCGGTCATGGTGGCGCGTGAGACGAACGACCTGCGGCTGCAGCTCATGCAGCAGAATGGGAACAGCGACAAGCTCACGCTGCTGGGTGTAGCGCCGTCCTTTCGGCGCGCGGTCGAGCTGGCGCGCAAGGTGGCGTCCACCGACGCCTCGGTGATGATCACCGGCGAGAGCGGCACTGGCAAGGAGGTGATCGCACAGTTCATCCATCAGCACAGTCGCCGTGCCAGTCGCCACATGGTGCCCATCAACTGCGCGGCGCTGCCGGAGCCATTGCTCGAGAGTGAGATGTTCGGGCACAGGAAGGGCGCGTTCACGGGCGCCGATCGTGACAAGCCGGGGTTGTTGGAGACCGCGAACGGCGGCACTCTCTTCCTTGACGAGCTCACCGAGATGTCGCACCCGATCCAGGCCAAGCTGCTGCGCGTTCTCCAGGACGGCGTGGTGCGGCGTGTGGGGAGCGAGCAGCAGGATGCGGTGGTGGACATCCGATTCATCTCGGCCACCAACCGCGATCCGCAGGATGCGGTCAACAAGGGCGTGCTGCGCGAGGATCTGTTCTATCGACTGCGCGTCGTACCGATCAAGCTGCCGCCGTTGCGCCAGCGAGCTGAGGATATTCAGCTTCTGGCAAATCACTTCCTGGCTTACTACTGGGCACGTCACCGGACGCCTGGCGATGCACAGCCCAAGCTCACGGACGCGAGCGTTGACTTTCTGCGCTCGCGGCCCTGGCGCGGCAATGTGCGCGAACTACAGAATGTGATCGAGCACGTGGCGGTACTGAGCGAGCCGGGGCAGCCGATACAGCCGCAGGACATTCCCGTTTACGATGAGACGCCCGCTGTCTCGATGAAGACCGCACTGCCGCGGGCGATGATGGACGAGCCGTATCACGCAGCCAAGGACCGCTTGATCGCGGAGTTCGAGCGTGAGTATCTTACGCGCCTCTCGGCGCGTGCGGGCGGCAACATGTCGCGCGCGGCGCGCCTGGCCAATATCGATCGGACGACGCTCTATCGCCTCATGGAGAAGCACAACGTCCGGCGCGATGAGCTCGCGGACCTGAGCGAATGAGAAGAGCGTGAGCTCGCACGCTCCACG
>DATCXG010000548.1:0-5290 GCA_036565945.1 Gemmatimonadaceae bacterium | reverse complement strand
GGGGAGGGATTCGGGTGCTGGAGCAACGAGGGGCCTGGCTGGCACCACGATTATCCCGTGGCCGACCGGAACCTGATGAAGATCCTCACCGAGCTGACGAGTCTCGACGCGCGGGTAGACAGCAGCCTGGTGCTCGCCCCTGACGACACCGAGTTGATGAAGTACCCGATAGCATACCTGTCAGAGCCGGGGTGCTGGCGGCCGACCGAGTCCGAGGTGAATGGACTCCGGGCGTATCTGCAGAAGGGCGGCTTCCTGATCGTCGATGATTTTCGCGGCAGCCACTGGTACAACTTCGAGGAGCAGATGCGGCGAGTGCTGCCGGAAGGTCGCCTCGTTCCGATCGACGTGTCGGACCCTGTGTTCCAGTCGTTCTTCGGCCTCGAGACGCTGGACATGTTCGAGTTCCAGTATGGTGGTGAGGCCCAGTTCGTTGGCATCTACGAGCAGAACGACCCGACGAAGCGGCTGATGGTCGTTGCCAATTACAACAACGACATCGGCGACTACTGGCAATGGTCGGCGGAGGGCTTCCTCCCCATTCCACTCACCAACGAAGCGTACAAGCTCGGGGTGAACTACTTCATGTACGGCTTCACGCACTGAGCGGCGCGAACGCCGCGGTGCACGATCCTCGCACCCGGCACACCAGTTACCTACCGACGACGAGGTATGCCCGTGGGAGCCGTCACCGAGGAGAAAGTCGCGCTCGAAGCCGCCGATGACATCGCGCTGGCGGATCGCCTGCGAGCCGGCACGGCGCAGATAGTGAGCGAGATACGCAAGCTCATCGTAGGGCAGGACGAGGTCATCGATCAGGCGCTGATCGCGCTGTTCGCGGGTGGCAACTGCCTGATCGTGGGCGTGCCAGGACTAGCCAAGACGCTGCTCATCCACACCCTGGCCCGCGTGCTCGCGCTGCGCTTCTCCCGCATCCAGTTCACCCCCGACCTGATGCCGTCGGACATCACTGGCACCGACATCATCCAGGACGATCCGGACACCGGGCAGCGTCGCATGGTGTTCACCGCCGGCCCGATCTTCGCCAACGTCATACTTGCCGACGAGATCAACCGTACGCCTCCCAAGACCCAGGCAGCGCTGCTCGAGGCCATGCAGGAGCATCGCGTGACGGTGCAGGGAACGACTTACGAGCTCACCGAGCCCTTCGCCGTGTTCGCGACGCAGAATCCCATAGAGCTGGAGGGTACTTATCCACTGCCCGAGGCCCAGCTCGACCGCTTCATGTTCGAGGTCATCATCGACTACCTCACGGAGGAGCAGGAGGTGGACGTGGTGAAGGCAACTACCGCGGTGCAGAATCCGCAATTCGCGCATGCAGTCACGGGGGCCGACATCGTGGCCTTCCAGCAGCTCGTGAGGCGCGTACCGGTCTCGGATGCCGTCGCTCGCTACGCGGTCGCGCTGGCGCGGGCGTCGCGCCCCGCCGCCCCGGACGCACCCGAGCTCGTGCGGAAGTGGGTGTCCTATGGCGCCAGCACACGGGCCGCGCAATACCTGGTGCTCGGCGGTAAGGCGCGTGCCATCATGCGCGGACGCTATCACGTGAGCTTCGATGATATCCGTGCACTCGCCCATCCGGTGCTGCGCCACCGCGTGCTGCTCAATTTCCACGCACAATCTGAGCGGGTGACGAGCGATCAGGTGATCGAGCATCTGCTGGAAAGTGTACCCGTGCCGCGGAGCGGAATGTGACGACCGGACTGCGCCGCGCCAGGCAGGAGGGCGCTCGGCCCGGCGAGGTGTCGCGAGCCGACGCGCCCTCGGACCTCACCACCTTTCTCGACCCGGCCACCCTGAGCCGGATCGGAAACCTGGAATTGCTGGCTCGTACAGTGGTGGAGGGATTCATCAATGGCTTGCACCGGTCGCCCCATCTCGGTATGTCGCTCGATTTCGCTGAACACCGTGCGTACATGCCGGGCGATGATATCCGCCGCATCGACTGGCGCCTCTACGCGCGTACCGATCGATTCTACCTCAAGGAATTCGAGGCGGACACCAATACGAATTTCAGCGTGTTGCTCGATGTCTCCGCATCGATGAGCTATGGCAGCGGCCCGGTCACCAAGCTCGATTACGCCCGTTTCCTGGCGGCATGCCTGGCCTACTTCTCGCACGGCCAGCGCGATCGAGTGGGCCTTGCCACCTTCGACCATGAAATAGTCGACTTCGTGGCACCCTCGGCCAAGCATCTCCCGGCCGTTCTGCACGCGATCGCTCGCGCTCGGGCCATCCGCCCAGGAAACCTGGAGGCTCCTCTCCGCAAGCTCTCGGAACACTTCAGGCGTAGGAGCATGATCGTTCTCCTCAGCGATCTGTACGTCGAGCCCGCACGGGTGCTCGAAGCACTGCGCCACCTGCGCCAGCGAGGCAGCGACGTCATGGTGATGCACGTGCTCGATCCCGCCGAGCTGGAGTTCTCGTTCGACGACGCTGGCACCTTCCAGGATCTGGAAACCGGGGAGCGCATCCCGATCGTACCCGAGCGGTTGCGCGAACAGTACCAGCGCATGATCAGGGCGCACATCGCCGAGCTGGGAGCTCGCCTGGGCGAGCAGGGGATGGACTATGCGATGTTCGACACCTCGCGGCCGCTCGACTATGCGCTCTTCGATTTTCTGAGCAAGCGGCAGCGGCTCATGCGGGTGCGTTGATGCTGGGCGTTCTGGCACCCTGGTTCCTGGCCGGGCTGGCCGCACTCGGTGTGCCGGTGCTGGTGCATCTCGTTCACAGGGAGCGGAAGGAAGTCGTGCACTTCCCATCGCTCATGTTCCTCGAGCGCATCCCATATCAGGCCGTGCGCCGGCAGCGGATCAGGCACTGGTTGCTCTTCCTGTTGCGCTGTCTCGCGCTCGCGTTCCTTGCTATTGCGTTCGCGCGCCCATTCCTCGCGCGGCGCGGGGCGCAGCTCGGTGCAGCACTGGGCGAGGCGCGCGACATAGTCATCCTGCTCGATCGCTCGTACAGCATGGAGTACGGGGACCGCTGGCGGCGCGCCGTGACAGCGGCCCGAGGCGTGGTGCAGCGCATGAGCGGTGACGACCGCGGCGCGGTGGTGTACTTCGATGGTGCTGCGTCGGCGGCCGGCGATCTCACCAGCGACAAGGCCACATTGCTCGCCGCCATAGACAGCGTACGCCCGACGGCCGGAGCCACGCGCTACGATGCCGCGTTCCGACTCGCCGGCAGCATTCTGGGCGACACGGCGCGAACGCGCCGCGAGGTGGTGCTCATCTCGGACTACCAGCGCTCGGGTTGGGGTGGCCGCGAGCTCCCTTCGCTTCCGGCTGGCGCCACTCTCACTCAGGTAAACCTTGGTGACAGCGTGACTGCCAATGTGGCCGTCACCCACGTGGAGGTGCGCCACCCGGCGAGCGACGCTGCGCAGCGTGTCGTGATCGCGGCCCGTCTGGCAAACCGGAGCGCGGAGGCGGTGGCGGGCCGCTCAGTGGCGCTCGAGGTCAATGGGCGCCGCATGCAGACCAGGACTGTCGACATCCCCGCTGACGGCGCGGCCACGGTGCAGTTCGACGAGCTGGCGATTCCGGAAGGCGTTTCGCGCGGCACGGTGCGCGCTGGCGCCGACGCGCTGGAGCGGGACAACGTGATGCACTTCGCGCTCACGCGCGCGCAATCGCTGCCTGTGCTCCTGGTGGAGTCGCCGAACGATGGCGCGACCGCAGGGCTATTCGTCACTCGCGCGCTGAGCATTGGCAACCGCCCCTTCTTCCGCGTGAAGGAGGTGACGTCGGGGCAGCTCACGGGGGCTGCGCTGCGGGGCACAGCGCTTGTGATCCTCGATGGGGTTCCGATGCCGCAGGGCGAGTTCGGCCGCCGGCTGGTGGAATACGTGAGGGGCGGAGGCGGACTGCTGGTAGCGATGAGTGGACGGAGCCGGCCCGACGACTGGCCGGTGATCGCCGACGAGCTCCTGCCACGACCCACCGCGCCGCCCATCGATCGCCTCGCCGACCATGGCGCCACGCTCGGCTTCCTCGATCGCGCGCATCCGGTGTTCGATCCGTTCAACGCCCCCCGCAGCGGGGACTTCTCGGCCGCCCGCTTCTTCCGCTACTGGACCGTCACGCCCGCCCCCGGCGATCGGCAGCTCGCGCGCTTCGACGACGGGCGGGTCGCGCTCCTGGAACGCCGGGTTGGCGCGGGTCGGGTGTTGGCGTGGAGCTCCGGCCTGGACGGGATCTGGAACGACCTACCGTTGCAGCCGGTGTTTCTACCGTTCCTGCACCAGGCCGCGAAGTATGCCGCTGGCTACAAGGAGGAACGGCCATGGGCGGTTGTAGGTGAGGTTGTGAGTATCCCCGCGAGCGGTGCACCATCCGTGGCCGTGACGCCGTCGGGGGGGCGCGTGGGCCTGGGGACGGCTGGCGCGCCCGCCTCACTCACGTTGAGCGAGCAGGGGTTCTACGAGATACAGCGGACTGGCGGTGCGGGGAATGCACCGCGCGTCCTGGCTGTGAACGTGGATCTGGCGGAGTCCGACCTCACGCCACTCGATGCCGAGCTCCTCGCGACCGCTGTGGCACCGCGCGCGGCGGATCACGGGGATGGCGAATCGGCTATGGATGAGGAGGGTGAGACGGGGGCAGCGGAGCTGACGCCGAGTGTGGTGGAGCGGCGGCAGGGCGTGTGGTGGTATCTGCTGGCGGTGGCACTCCTGCTCCTGGGAACGGAGACGCTACTGTCCAACCGGTTGTCGCGCGCGGCGCGCTGATCGGCGTCGAAACGCGGAGGAGCACATGGCCAGCACACTCGACATGTCGGTGTCCCGGAACGCTCTATTGGCAACAATCAGACGCGTTCGTGGTCGCTGGCGCCTGAAGCTGGTGCTGCACGGCTTGACGATCGTGATGGGTGCCGCGCTCCTCGCGCTGTTCGTGGCGCCGTGGTTGATGGAACACTTCCGCTTCGCTCCGCGGGTCGTCACCGCCGTGCGGGTCGCGACTTATACACTGCTTGCGCTACTGACAGCGCGGTATCTGCTGCTCCCGCTCGCGAGGCGCGTGAGCGACGATCGTGTGGCGCTCTACATCGAGGAGCATGAGCCTTCGCTGGAGGCGACGCTGCTCAGCGCGGTGGAGTCGACCACACGCGAGGCGCCCGCAGCGGTGCGTTCGCCACGCCTGGTGGCCAGGCTGGTGGAGAGCGCGGTGGCGCGCACTAGAGCACTCGGAGGCGGTGCGCGCATCGAATCTCGCAGCGTTGCCGTGTCGCTCGTGCTTCTTGCCGGAATCCTGGTGACCGGGGC
>DATCXG010000543.1:0-5248 GCA_036565945.1 Gemmatimonadaceae bacterium | reverse complement strand
TGGTGGCCGGTGCCGCCATCTCGACGACTGCCGGTAGCGCAGCGGCCCAGTATTTCGGCCGCAACAAGGTGCAGTACCAGTCGTTCGACTTCCGCGCCATGCACACGGCGCACTTCGATCTGTACTACTACCCCGCCGAGTCGCTCGCCGTTGCCGACGCGGCCAGGATGGCAGAGCGCTGGTACTCCCGGCACTCTGCTGCGCTGGGTGATGAATTCGAGAAGCGCTCCCTGGTGCTCTACGCCGACGCCCCCGACTTCCAGCAGACCAACGTCATCGGTGGGTTCATATCGCAAGGGACGGGCGGCGTCACCGAGGGATTGCGTAGCAGGGTGGTCCTTCCCTTCACCGGTGTGTACGCCGACAACGATCACGTCCTCGGCCACGAGCTCGTGCACGTCTTTCAGTACGACATCGCCGGCCGCATGGAGGGGTCCGGGATGGCCGGTCTCAGCCGGCTTCCGCTCTGGCTGATAGAGGGGATGGCCGAATATCTCTCGATCGGCCGCGAAGACCCCAACACCGCGATGTGGATGCGCGACGCCGCCGTCCGGAACGACCTGCCCACACTCAAGCAGCTGAGCACCGACCCCCGCTATTTCCCCTACCGCTACGGCGAGGCGCTCTGGGCCTACATCGGCGGCCGCTGGGGCGACGGCGTCATCCCAGTCCTGTACCGCGCCGCGGTCAAGAGCGGTTGGGAACCGGCCTTGAAGGGAGTTCTCGGAATCAGTGGTGATACTCTCTCCGCTCAATGGCTCGAGGCGCTGCGCGCGCAGTACCTGCCCCTGGAGCCGGGTCGGACGATACCCGACTCCACCGGCAAGAGCTTCCTCGAGGCCGTGAACGAGCGGGGCTCGATGGATGTGGCGCCGGTGCTCAGCCCGGACGGGAAGTACGTGGCGTTCTACACTTCGCGCGCGCTTCTATCCACGGAGCTCTACGTGGCGGACGTGGAGACCGGGAAGGTCGTCAAGAAGCTCACCAGTCCCAACACCGATACGCACTTCGACGCGATCAGCTTCATCAACTCCGCCGGCGCATGGTCGCCCGACGGTAAGAAGTTCGCATTCATAGTCTACGCCGACGGCAATAACGAGATCGCGATCTACGACATCGCTTCGGGCAACACGGATCGTCAGCTCGGCTTCAAAGACGTGGGTGCGATCAACGATGTATCGTGGGGGCCGAACAACAAGCTGGTGTTCTCCGGCATGCACGGCGGCTTGAGCGACATCTACACCTACGACCTTTCGAGCGGTGCGCTCGTTCAGCTCACCAACGACCGGTACGCCGACCTGCAGCCCACCTGGTCGCCGGATGGCAATACGATCGCCTTCGCCACCGACAGTGGCTCGGTGACCGATTTCGAGCAGCTCCGCTACGGGAAGATGAACATCGCGCTACGCGACATGACCACCGGCGCCACGCGGCTCGTTCCGCTCTTCGAAGGAGCGAAGCACATCAACCCGCAGTTCTCACCGGACGGGCGGGAGCTCTACTTCATCTCCGATCGCGGCGGTATAAGCGACGTGTTCCGGGTCGACCTCGCCACAGGCGCCACCTACAAGGTGACCAACGTGGCCACCGGAATCAGTGGGATAACTGACCTCTCGCCCGCGCTCTCGGTCGCACGGCAGAGCGGCAGAGTCGTCTTCAGCGTCTTCGACCGCGGCGGCTATGTGCTCCGCAGGCTGGACCCCCAGACATCCGAAGGGCTCGCACTGGCCTCGCAGACGCCCGATACCGTATCGCTCTCCGGGATGCTGCCACCCAACGTCCCGGGTGGCGGCCTGGTGACCCGACGCATCAACGACCCGGTCACCGGCCTTCCGCCCAAGGAGACCTATCCCACCTCCGCGTACCACCCCTCGCTCTCGATCGATTACATCGGGTCGCCTGGCGTGGGCATCGGCGTTGCGTCGGGGCCGTACGGCGGCATCCAGGCCGGCGGCGGGGTAGCTGCGTTCTTCAGCGACCTCCTCGGCAACAACGTGGTCGGTGCGCAGATATCGGGTGGCGGTGACGTCCGCAACTTCGGCGGCCAGGCGATCTACCAGAACCTCGGCCACCGGCTGAACTGGGGAGTGGGACTCTCGCACACACCCTACATAACGGGCTTCGTCGGCTACCAGGATACCACGGTCGACGTGGGTGGCGCCACCGCTCCGGCGTACATTATCAACCAGTTCCTGCAACGCGTCTATTACGAGCAGGCATCGTTCATGACGCAGTACCCGTTCTCGATGACGAAGCGGGTGGAGCTCAACGCCGGCCTCACGCACGTAGGCTACGGGGGCGAGACGCGTCGCTTCCTGGTCCTCGGAAATCAGATCTTCGAGCTGCCGAAAGAGGGGATACCCGGTCAGCCGCCATCCATCAACTACGGTCAGGTTAGCGCCGCGCTGGTAAGCGATTACTCGTACTTCGGCTTCACATCGCCGATAGCCGGCGGACGGTACCGCTTCGAGGTGGGTCCCACCTTCGGCGGGATCAATATGGTGAACGTGATCGGCGACTACCGGCGCTACTTCTTCGCGCGCCCGATCACCCTGGCCTTCCGAGCGATCCACGTAGGCCGGTACGGAAACGGCGCCGAGGACCAGCGACTGTACCCGATGTATGTGGGCGACCCACAGCTTGTGCGCGGCTACGAGTTCGACAATTTCAGCCAGTCGGAATGCGCCGGAGCTACCAGCCCCAATTCCTGCCCCGCCTTCGACCGCCTCATCGGGAGTCGGATAGCGGTGACGAATTTCGAGATCCGGATACCGCTCCTCGGGACCGAGCAGCTAGGCCTGATAAACTTCCCGTACGTGGCCACGGAGATCGCTCCCTTCGTGGATGCGGGCGTCGCGTGGACATCGAACCAGTCGCCCACGATCGAGTTCGCGCGTAATTCCACGGACCGCGTTCCGGTGTTCAGCGCCGGCCTCTCCGCGCGCATGAACATCCTCGGCTATCTGGTTCTGGAAGCCTACTACGCTTACCCGTTCCAGCGCCCCGAGAAGGGTGGCCACTTCGGGTTCCAGATAGCTCCGGGCTGGTAATTCCGATTCTGATTCATCGCGCGGAACTGCGGACGCGGAGGTCGCGGAGGGAACTGAGAGGACGCGGAGAACTTCCTTGTGAAGTCGGCATCGCGGCGGCTGGATCGGCCGCGTCAGCACGGCGAGGCTCCGCGGAACTGCTTATCGCGGAGAGCGCGGAGAAGCGCGGAGAACGCGGAGAACTGCACAGGAGCGAGCTACAGCTGGCAGCGGCCGAAAAGAATAAGGGGCACTGCTCCCTCCCCTGGAGTCCAGGCCGGGTGGGCAGGACTCCGAGGTAAGAGCAGTTCCCCTAAAGAACCAGCTTCGAGATCTCGGCCCTACGGCTTTTCTCCGCGTTCTCCGCGCTCCTCCGCGCTCTCCGCGATGAGCAGTTAAACGAGTTGAGCCAGGCCGTGGCGATGGACCGCCAACGCCAGCGCGATGCGGGGCTCAGCAGGCACTTCTCCGCGCCCTCTCAGTTCCCTCCGCGTCCTCCGCGTCCGCAGTTCCCACGGAGCCCTACGCCGAGATGATGCAGGACGGATGAGCTCGAGCCCTTCCCGCCATGGCCGGGCTTCTGCATCACATCCGGGTACGCCCCGGATGCTCGGGGGCGTATGGAGGTGAGAGCGGATGATCACTCGATTCAGAGACCGCATCGAAGCCGGCCGCGTACTCGCCAGTAAGCTCACTGCGTATTCGAATAGAGCCGATGTGCTCGTGCTCGGTCTGCCGCGCGGTGGGGTGCCGGTGGCCTTCGAGGTCGCCCGGGAGCTCGGCGCGCCACTGGATGTGTTCGTCGTGCGCAAGCTCGGAATGCCCGGACACGAAGAGTACGCCATAGGTGCGATCGCAACGGGCGGAGTGCGCATCATCAACGAGGAGGCGACCCGCGCATTCGGCGTGACGAACGCCGAGATCGAGGCCGTGACCGCCGAAGAGCAGCTGGAGCTCGAGCGACGCGAGCGCCGCTACCGTGATGGGCGCCCGGCGCCCGACGTCGCGGGCAAGACGGTGATTCTCGTGGACGATGGCCTGGCCACCGGATCCACCATGCGCGCCGCCGTCGAGGCGTTGCGCGAGGAAGGACCCGCGCGACTGGTGGTCGCCGTACCGACCGCCGCGCCGGAGACCTGCAGGGAGATCGGCGCGCTCGTGGACGACATGGTATGCGTGATGACACCAGAGCCCTTCTACGCGGTTGGTCTGTGGTACGACGATTTCGGCCAGACCACCGACGAGGAGGTACACGACCTGATCGCTCTCTCGGCAGCTGCCGCGCACGGCGCGGCCAGGAGTTGAACCGAGAAGATCCTGGCTGAAGGAACCGAGAAGCAGAGGGAGCGGCGATCAGCGCTCCAGATAGTACTCGTGGGCGCGCCGCGGTAGCACTCCCAGCAGCGCGCCCGCTATTCCCGCTCCCACCACCGCCGCAAGCTCGCGATGCGTTCGCAGCCAGAGCTCGATGCTGAACGGATGCGCGCGACTGTCGAAGCGACCGTGCGCTCCGTGGTCGCCCGGGAGCGGCTCCCACAGATTGTACGGCCGGTCCGGGTCCGCCGGTTCGTCGGTCTGCTGCGAGGCGTACCCGGTCTTCGCCAGGTACCTGTCCGCGTAGCCGGGGACGAGCTTGTTGCCGTAGACCGCTTCGATGCTCGGCCAGCCGACGCTGATCTCCCGCCCGCAGTCGTTGCGGGCGGCCCACGCTACCGCGTCGGCGCCTACCTCGGGCTCGAAGATCGGCGGGACCGGCTGTGGCTTGCGCGGGAGCCTGCTCTTCACCCAGGAGAATTGCGGCGTGTTGAGCGCGGGCATGTGGACGAGCGTCACCCTGACGTTGCTGCGCTCGTGGATCAGCTCGGTGCGCAGCGACGCGCTGAAGCCGAGGATGGCGTGCTTCGCCGCGCAGTATGCCGACTGTAGCGGGATGCTCCGGTAGGCGAGCGCGGAGCTGACCTGTATGATGACGCCCCGGTCGCGCGCCGACATCCGCCGGAGCGCCGCGAGCGTTCCATGGACCGCGCCCAGGTAGGTCACGTTCGTCACTCGCTGATATTCCTCGGGGAGCATCTCCTTCACGGGTGAGAACACCGCCACCATCGCGTTGTTCACCCATATGTCGATCGGACCCAGCTCCGCCTCGACCGCGGCCGCGGCACGCTCCACCGCCGCGGCGTCGGCCACGTCGGTAGGGATGACCAGCCCTACCCCTCCCA
>DATCXG010000260.1:0-17616 GCA_036565945.1 Gemmatimonadaceae bacterium | reverse complement strand
CCCCATGGCCAGTAGCTTCTCTATGGCGGAGTCGACGTCGGCCTCCGCCTCACCCTTCCGGAGCAGTGCCTGGCGCATCTCGCGAGTGGCACGCGCCCGGAAGGCCAGTAGCGCGAGCGCTCGATCGAATGTGCGCAATCTGCGCGCCTCATCGCTCACAGCGGTCGAGAGCCGCTCTCCGAATGGCGCGCCCACGTGCAACGCCAGTCGCTCGATCGCGTCGAGCGAGAGCGTGGCGACTGGCTCGCCATCCACGAGAACGTCGAAACGGCCCAACCGCTTGGGGCTGGCAATGACAGCGGTTATCAGAGGCAAATCATGACCTTCCCGATCTCGAGCCTCGGCGCCCCGCGCGGTGTCGCGGTGCCAGACCCGCAACATGAGACGCAAATTTCCACGAGCCACCCCGCGACCGCCCGGCCACCACCCGGCAGCCCCGCGACCCCCGGCTCCTCGTGGGAAAGAAAAATGCCGAGGGGAGGGAGCGCGAGAACGGGGCAGTTTCCGGGTGCCCCAGATTTCAGCGTTCCACCCCTCGGCATCATTGTCGTACCGAGCAACAGTTACCGAGCAACAGCGCGGGCTACTCCTCCGCTGGTTCGGCCTCCTCGATTGGCACGGGCCGAATTCCCAGAACCACCTTCACCTTCTCTTCTATCTCCGCCATCATCGCGGGGTTGTCCTTGAGGAACAGCTTGGCGTTTTCCCGTCCCTGACCGATACGCTGGCCGTTGTAGCTATACCAGGCGCCCGATTTATCGATGATGTTGGACTCGGAACCGATGTCAACGAGAAGGGAGGCATGACTTATCCCTTCCGCGTACATGATGTCGAATTCGGCTTGCTTGAAGGGTGGGGCGACCTTGTTCTTCACGACCTTTACCCGGACGTGCGAACCCGTCACATCGTCCTTCTCCTTCACCGGCCCGATCCTCCGGATGTCGAGGCGCACCGAAGCGTAGAACTTGAGCGCCTTGCCCCCAGTGGTCGTCTCCGGGTTGCCGAACATGACGCCGATCTTCTCGCGCAGCTGGTTGATGAAGATCACAGAGGTCTTGGACCGGGCGATGGCGCCAGTGAGCTTCCGCAAGGCCTGGCTCATCAGCCGCGCCTGGAGGCCAACGTGCGAATCACCCATGTCGCCCTCGATCTCCGCCTTCGGCACCAGGGCCGCTACCGAGTCGATGACGACGACGTCCACAGCGCCGGATCTGACCAGGATCTCACAGATCTCGAGAGCCTGCTCGCCGGTGTCCGGTTGGGAAACCAGTAGGTTATCGACGTCCACACCGAGCTTCACGGCGTAATCCGTGTCGAGCGCGTGCTCCGCATCGATATAGGCCGCCACCCCGCCGGTGCGCTGCGCATTGGCGACCACGTGAAGGCAGAGCGTCGTCTTGCCGCTGGACTCCGGGCCGTAGATCTCCGTGACCCGACCGCGTGGAATCCCGCCGACCCCTATGGCAGCGTCGAGATTGATGGCACCAGTAGGAATCGACTCGACCCGAACCCGGGCGGAATCGGAGCCCATCTTCATGATCGATCCCTTGCCACAGTTCTTCTCGATCTGCGCGATGGCCAGATTCAGTGCTTTTTTCTTGTCGTCCTGCATCGTGGAGACAGCCATGCTGATCCGCCCCGCTTTGAATCGTGAAACAACCCATGATCTGGCCGTGCCTGGTGAATCTACTGGAATCCCCAGCGATTCACAGACCCGAACAAACTACGAAAGGTACGCCGATTTGTCAAGCCTTCCAAGGTAGGGAGAACGCGTTTTCCACATGCCTGATATGCGCGTGATCTCCCTCGATGAGTACCCCGACAACGTCAAAACGATACGTCTGCCCCGCCCTCCCAAAACGCGAAACCCATACTTTAGCTGACCTGGCTAACTCACGCTGCTTCCTCCAGTTAACAGCCTCCACCGGATGTCCAAAGTCACGTCCGCGCCGCGCCTTCACTTCCACGAAAGCCACTGCGCCGGCGCGTTCGACTACCAGGTCGAGGTCGCGGTGCCCGCTCCGGTACCGCTTGGCGAGCACACGCCACCCTCGCTCGACCAGCCACCGCTCCGCTATCCGCTCTCCTAGCTTTCCCAACCCCTGTCGCTCGGCTGACATGGGCACAAGATGCGAAGGGCGACATGGCCGTGCATCATCAAAAATCAGCCGGTCGTACCCGAATCGTGCGCTGGCTACCGGGAGCTCGTCCGACCCGTGGAAAGCATGAAGGGCGCGAATGACCTCCGACTGTAGGTCCTCGCGCCCCCCCTGTAGAAATCTCGCTGCTTACCAGTTCACTCCTTCCGTTCCACACCATGCTCGGCCAGCAGCAACTCGAGCTCCCCTTGCATCCCTATGACGGGTATCCGCTGCTTGATCACAACGCC
Source organism: Gemmatimonadaceae bacterium (assembly GCA_036565945.1). GTDB lineage: Bacteria > Gemmatimonadota > Gemmatimonadetes > Gemmatimonadales > Gemmatimonadaceae > JADGGM01. The sequence continues at coordinate 15,227 of DATCXG010000260.1, read as the reverse complement.
GTCGCTCTTGCGGACCCAGAACATCTGCTGGCTCTTGCCCATGGTCACCTGCACCACCCAGCAATCGAAGCTCCCATCGGGCACGGGAATCTGTTCCTGACCAGTGGTGTGAGCTTCTATTGGTACCAGGCCCTTACCATCGCGCCCCACGGCGGCCAGGCGCGCCGAGGCGCTCCAGTTGGAGTCGAGAGGGGCCGCGCCAATCAGAAGCTCCACGAAATAGAGGTTGGCAAGCAGGCCCGGTCCGTTGGCCATGGCCACTCGTGCCTCACCATCGCTGCCGTCGAACATCACCCTGATGCTGTCGCTTCCGTACTCGGCGCGCACGTCGCTCCCCACCGAGTGAGACACTCGGTGCAGCGGCGTGAGGTCGGCGATCGTCACGTACAATGACTCGGCAAGCGTCACCGTGGCCATCTGGCGAGCGTCCACCAGCAACCAGGCTGGGGATCCTTCATAATTCGACTTCGTCAGCTCCAGCGTGCGGAAACCCAGCCGGTGTGGCAGGCCAGTGCCCATGAGGCGAGCGGCGTAGGTGAGCTTCCCAGGGCGAAGGCGAGAGGTATTGGCCAGCGCGAGGAGCGATGGAGCCGTCGCGCTCGCGGCGGCTGGCTGGATAGGCTCCGGCGCCGTGGCCGCACGATTGACTACCTGAGCGCAGAGCAGCGACGGGATGAACAGCGCTAGTGGAACAACGGCGTGATGGACGAGCGATGACATCCTTGGGCCTCCCTCTGACGTTCTTGTACGCGTTTCAGGCTAGCACGGTCGTGCTCCGTCCCGAATTACCATCCGGTTCGTCGTCCGACAACCCCGGCAGTTCAATTACACCGGCCGCCTCGAAGCGTTACGGCCAGATTCCCACTCGCTGGTGCATCTCCGGCTGGACCGGAGTCACCGCTAGTCGCACAGGCGATCCAGGTCCTCGAGCCCTGCCAGCACATCGCGCGCCTTGGATCCATCGGGCGGCCCCAGGACACCGGCCTCGTGGAGTTGGTCGATGATGCGAGCGGCTCGTCCGTAGCCGATTTTCAGCCGTCGCTGCAGCAGAGACGTGGAACCAAGCTGGTGCTGGATCACAACCTCAGCGGCTTCACGGAAGAGCTTGTCGCGCTCGCCCGGCTTCGACACCTCCGAGGCGCCGGTAGCCTCCATCGCTTCTCGCTGGCGAATCTCCTCGATGATGTCCGGCTCGGTCTCCGCGATCGTAGGCTCGGCGATGAGCCCTTCTGCCTCCATCCGCTCACGTCGCTCCACGGCTCGACCCTGGTACCACTGCATGAGGCGCTCTGTATCCTCGCTGCTGATATAGGCACCCTGCAGTCGCGCGGGCTCCGACTTGCCCGGTGGGATGAACAGCATGTCGCCATTGCCGAGCAGAGTCTCCGCACCGACACCATCGATGATCGTACGACTGTCCACCTGCGATGCGACGCGAAAGGCAATCCGACTCGGGAAGTTCGCCTTGATCAGACCCGTGATCACGTTCACGCTTGGGCGCTGGGTAGCCAGGATCAGGTGCAGCCCGATCGCCCGCGCCTTCTGCGCCAGCATCGCGAGCGGAGTTTCTACCTCGCCCTGCACGGTCATCATGAGGTCGGCCAGCTCGTCTATCACCACCACGATGTACGGGACGATGCCGCCCGTGTAGGTCAGCTCCTCGAAGGCGATGTCGTCGTGCTTCGCTCGCTTGAGTGTGTCGCCCGCCTGCACGCGCCGGTTGAAATCCTGGATGTTGCGGCACCCATTGGCGGCAAGCAGCTCGTAGCGCTCCTGCATCTCGATGACGGCCCATTTGAGCACCGCGGCAGCGTCGCGGTTGTCGGTGATCACCTTGTGCCGAAGGTGGGGGAGCACGTTGTAAACCGACAGCTCTACCATCTTGGGGTCCACCATCAAGAATCGCAGCGTGCGAGGCGTGTGGCGGTATACCAGGCTAGTGATGATGGTGTTGACGCACACCGACTTCCCTGAGCCGGTCGCGCCGGCGATGAGCAGGTGCGGCATCTTGGCCAGGTCGGCGACTATCGGTTTCCCTTCCAGATCCTTCCCGAGTGCTATCGGCAGGGCCGCACGCGCGCCCTGATATTCGCGCGATTCCACCATGTCCCGGAATGCCACGATCTCGGGCGTGGGATTCGGCACCTCCACACCCACGGCTCCACGACCGGGGATCGGGGCCACGATGCGGATGCTGGCCGCGCGCATGGCGAGCGCCAGATCGTCGGCGAGGTTGGCGATCTGGCGGACCTTCACACCCGGCGCGGGCTCCACCTCGAACTGGGTCACTACCGGTCCGGTGGTACGGCCGGTGATCTCGGCCTCCACGCGGAAGGTGCCCAGTGCGTCCTTGAGCTTGACTCCCATGGCGTCCAGCTCTCGCCGCCCCGCGTCGGCGTTGCGCGCCCGGCCCGGTGTGATGAGATCGGTCGGCGGCAGTTCCTCGTGGCCAGCGCCGAGATCGTCGGTGGCCTCGATCGCCGCCGCGATCTTCTCGTCGTGCTCCGCGGCGATGGCGGCCTTCGCGCGTTTCCCATGTCGCGAGAAGATCGCCAACCCCTCGGAGGGAACTGTCACGTCTCGCGCCTCGTCGTGCGCCAGTGAGGGGTCGATGGCCGGCATCTCCTCTGGCGTCGGTTCCAGCGCGTTGGATTCCGGCGCGGCGCTCGATCCGTCGTCGCCTCTGCGCGACTCGCGCTCATCATCATCGGCAGTGGACAAAGCCGACCCATCTCGCGGCGGCACGGACCCGACGAGCACTCGCACGGGATTCCACGCGAGCGTCAGGATGGTGAGCGCGCTGAATGCCAGCACGAGCGCGAGCCAGGCGCCCCAGTGCAACCCGGCCACCAGGTAATAGGCGACGAATCCGCCCCAGACGCCCACGATGTCGCTGTGCGCCAGGCCCACATCGAGCGCCAGCGCGAGGGCCACAGGTACGAGTAGCACGAGACCGACGAGGAATAACAACCACGAGCGATCGGTGCCCGAGCGCATGCGCCCGAAGAGCCGGAGTGCGTGGACGGCCGGGAGGAGGGGAATGAGGAAGGTAGCCGGTACACCGAAGAGAGCGACGAGCGCCGCACGCAGGCGCGCGCCAGCGGGTCCCATCGGTGATGCCGCGCCGCTACCCGGTCCCGCCACGATCGATGCGGCGAGGAATATCGCGAAGAGGAACAACGCGACGCCGGTGATCTCCCTTCTCCGCTGGGCGCTGCCCATTACGCTCTATCGCTCCCGATCGGGGCCGAGCACCGTGATCTGGCGATCCTGATAGAGTGGAATAACGGGGTACGCGTCCAACTTCGCGCAGAGTACCAGATCATCCTTGAATCCAGCGTTCGCGAGCGCACGCCCATGCTCCGATTCGGCGAAGAGCCGATCGAATTGATCGCCGTACCTGGCATTCAGAAGAGTACAGACGAAGGCACCATCACCGAGCTCGACGTCCGGCATGTGCTCGACGAGATCGCTGGCGTACCTCCCCGCGCACGCGGCATCCTCGAGCGAGAACTGGCGCTCCCGCCCAGCGCAGAGGATGGTCACGTCCGTGCCGCCACGCAATGCCGCGCGCAACAGAGTCGAGATCGCCGAGAAATTCACGAACGATGCCACCACCACGTCGCGCGCGCCCTGTATTCCCGCGAACGCCGCTGTGCCGTTCGTGGTGGTGATCAGTACGGTAGCCCCTTCCACCCTCTCGCGCGTCACCTCGAGCGGCGAGTTCCCGATGTCGAACCCCGCGATGGGGAGCATTCTGTGCTCCCCTGCCAGCAGCACCTGCGAGCGTTCGAACTGCTTGGCGCGCGTGATCACCTCATCCGCGCTCTCCAGCGGCACCACGTTCCGAGCGCCGTTGGCCAGAGCCACGGCGATGGTCGTGGATGCACGGAGTACATCTATCACCACAACTACCCGGCCTGCGATCACGCTCGGCGCGCTGGCGGCCGGTCCGAACAACACATCGATTCGCATCTACCGCTCCCGCAACAGGTCGCCCTCGCGTTCCAGGAATTTGGTGTCCACCTCGCCGGCCTGGAAGCGCGGGTTCTGCATCAACCGAGCTAGAAATGGTATGGTGGTCGTGACTCCTTCGAGAATGAAGCTCTCGAGGGCGATCTGCATCCGCTTGATCGCTTCGGCTCGATCTCCCCCCTGACAGATGAGCTTGCCAAGCAGCGAGTCGTAGTACGGCGGCACCGTATAACCCGCGTAGACGTGCGAGTCTATGCGTACTCCCGGGCCGCCCGGTGGGTGGTACGCATCGATCCTGCCCGGAGATGGCTGGAAGTTGCGCTCCGGGTCCTCTGCATTGATGCGCGCCTCGATCACGTGACCGCGCAACGGCGGAAGCTCCAGGACGGAGAGCGGTTCACCCGCTGCCACCCTTATCTGCTCCTTCACGAGGTCCACGCCGGTGAGCATCTCCGTGACCCCATGCTCCACTTGGATGCGGGTGTTCATCTCCATGAAGTAGAACGACCCGTCCTCATCCAGGAGCATCTCGATGGTGCCCGCACCCACGTAGTTGATCGCCTTGGCACCCAGAATCGCCGCTGCCCCCATGCGCGCTCTCAAGTCGGGAGTTATCGCGGGACTCGGGGCTTCCTCCACCAACTTCTGGTGTCGTCGCTGTACCGAGCAATCACGTTCGCCCAGGTGTATCACGTTCCCGTGCGTGTCGCCGAGTATCTGGAACTCCACGTGGCGCGGCCGGGACAGATACTTCTCCACGTACACATCGCCGGAACCGAAGGCGGAGAGCGCCTCGGAGCGCGCCAGCTGGAAGGCCCGCGCGAAGTCGTCGGGGTCATTGGCGACGCGCATTCCCTTCCCACCTCCGCCAGCGGCCGCCTTGATGATGACCGGAAAGCCGGTGGCTCGTGCGAATTCCAGGGCCTCGTCGGAGTCTTCCACGGGGCCCGGAGTGCCCGGGATGATGGGAACACCGACGTCGGCCATCGCCTTGCGAGCGGCGGCTTTGTCGCCCATGACGCGGATCTGCTCCGCCGTCGGACCTATGAATGCGATGTTCGACGCGACGCACGTCTCGGCGAATTCCGCATTCTCCGCGAGGAACCCGTAACCCGGATGGATGGCATCGGCACCGGTGATCTCGGCGGCCGCGATCAATCGCGGAATCTTCAGATATGAATCACGCGATGGCGCCGGGCCGATGCAGACGTCATCGTCCGCGAAGCGCACATGCAACGACTCGCGATCCGCTTCGGAGTACACCGCAACCGTCTGGATATCGAGCTCGCGACACGCCCGAATCACCCGCAGAGCTATCTCACCGCGGTTGGCTATCAGAACCTTTTTAAACATGCGTACTGGCTAGGAAATGACGCGGCACAACGCCGCGGGAAGGCCGTCAGCCATCACCGTCACGCTGGAAACCATCCCAGCTCGTATCGCTCGAGCCCTCGACGCCCTGAACACGCAGCGCGAGCTCGCTCGGGTTGGTGGCATAGAACAGCGCGCTCTCGTACGAGATGACCCCTCTTGTGTACCACTGCATGAGCGACTGGTCGAAGCTCTGCATTCCATACTGTACCGTACCGTCCTTGATCAGGTCGGGGATGTTCAGCGACTTGGTCATGTCGCGAATCTGGTCGCGAACGGCGGCGGTGTTGATGAGCACCTCACTGGCCGGCACACGACCAGGGCGATCGGAGCGCGGTACCAGGCGCAACGAGATGACCGCTGCCAGCGCGCTGGCCAGCATGAAACGCACTTCGTTCTGCTGGTGCGGCGCGTAGAACGAGATCACCCGATTGATGGTCTGCGTGGCGTCGGTGGTGTGGAGCGTGGAGAATACCAGGTGTCCGGTATCGGCCGCCTTGAGCGCGACTTCGAGCGTCTCCACATCGCGGATCTCACCGATGAGGATGACGTCCGGGTCCTGCCGCAGAACGCGGCGGAGGGCCTGTGAGAACCCTCCGGTGTCGGCGCCGACCTCGCGCTGGTTGATGCTGGAATTGATGTCGCGGTGGAGGAACTCGATCGGATCCTCGATGGTGATCACATTCGCGTGCCGCTTCTCATTGATGTGCTGCATCATCGCGGCCAGCGCGGTCGACTTGCCGGAGCCGGTGATCCCGGTGACCAGCACCAGGCCGCGAGGCCTGAGCGCGATCTCCTCGACGATCGGCGGCAGGTTGAGCTCCGCTGCCGTGCGTACCTGGTACGGTACCGAGCGAAGCGCGAATGCTATGGTGCCTCGCTGCTGGTACACGTTCACACGGAAGCGCCCGATGCCTGGCACGCCGATCGCGAAGTCCGCCTCCTTCAACTCGGTGAACTCCTTCACCTGCTTGGGCGTCATGATCTGCTCCGCCAGCATCTTGAGGTCTTCCGGCCTCAGAGGCGGCAGGTCGAGCGCGTCCAGGTCCCCATTCGTGCGCAGCACAGGCGGACGCCCGACCTTGAGATGCAGATCGGACGCGCTCTGCTGGATCATGCGCTGCAGTACAGCCTTGAAATTGAACACCGCCGGAGCGGCTGGATGGGAGCCCGCTGGCGGTGACGCCGCCGCAGGATTAGCCATTCGGATCGACCCGGAAGAGGACCTGTCCGTACTCCACCGGGTGAGCGTCGGCCGCCTGCACCTCTCTCACGACGCCGGCGTATTCGGACTCGATCTCGTTCATGATCTTCATCGCTTCGATGATGCAGAGGATCTGCCCCTTCTCGATCCGAGAGCCCTCGGAGATGTACGGCTGCGCTCCGGGCTCCGGAGCCCGGTAGAATGTGCCGACCATGGGAGACTTCACCTCGAGCAGCTTCTCCTTGGGCGGTTCCGGTGCCGGCGGCGCTGGAGCCTCGGCAAGCGCCGGGGCACCGTCGATGGGCGTGAGACGCTGGGCGCCTACTGGTACCGGCATCATAGCCGGCATCTGGGCTGCCGGAGCCACCTGCACAGCTCCGCGCTGCGGCGTCTTGGATATCCGGATCTTGAGCCCCTTGTCGGAGGCGATCTCTATGGAATCCACGCTCGAGCCGTCGAGCAGCTCGACCAGCTTCTTCACGTAGCGTAAGTCGATCATATGCGATGTAAGGGTGTTCTCTTTCCCATCGAGGGTCAACCGATCTCGAGCAGCTCTCGCGGCACGTTCGTCAGTATGCGTGGTCCCCCCGGGTCGAGTAGTACGTCGTCTTCAATGCGGATCCCACCCCAGTCGGCCCGGTAGATGCCTGGCTCGATGGTTACCACGGAATATTCGGGCAATGCTGCATCGGCCGTCCTGGCCAGTCGGGGGGCCTCGTGTACCTCGAGGCCGATACCATGTCCCAGACTATGACCGAACTCCCGGCCGTATCCTCGCCCCTCAATGTAGCGCCGAGCCAGCGCATCGGCATCCCGTCCGGACATCCCGGCTCTGACCTCCGAGGCGGCCAGCTCGTTCGCGCCACGCACTATCTCGTAGATTTCCCGTTGCTCCGCCGTAGCGCTCCCGAACACGAAGGTGCGCGTGACGTCGGAGCAGTAGCCACTCACAATGGCGCCGAAATCGATGAGAAGGAAGTCCCCTCGAACAAGTGGGCGATGGCTGGGCCGCGCGTGAGGCAGCGCCGAGCGCGGTCCAGAGGCCACGATTGACTCGAATGGGAACCCTTCGCTTCCCTCGTTTCGAAGCGACTGCTCCAGTATGCCCGCTATCTGAATCTCGGTCATGCCAGCGCGCACCAGTCGCACTGTGCGCTCCAGCGCCCTTGCCGCAACGTCGGCAGCCGCTCCTATCAGTGCGACCTCGTCCGCGTCCTTGCGGGCACGCAGCGACTCCACCACATCCACCGTCGGACGCCATTGCCAGCGACCACCGGCGCCCAGCAGGCGCTCGAAGTCGCGATGCGAGATGTAGGCGGATTCGAATCCAACCACCTCGGCCAGGCCAGCGTCGGGGAGCAAGCGCCAGAGCCCGTCCCAGAGACTCTGTGCCTCGATCTGAACCCGCGCAAGGTCGCCGACCTCCTCACGCACCTGGGTCTCGTAGCGGAAGTCGGTGATGAGCAACGCGTCGCGCTCCGTTACGACGGCGAGCGCGCTGGACCCCGTGAAGCCGGTGATGTAGCGAATATTGGGCAGCGATGTGAGCAGCAATCCGTCGAGATTCGCTCTACTCAGCGAATCTCGGAGCGCTGCCAGGCGTTCGCCGCGGCGTTCAGCCACGCCGCGACAACGTTGCTACCAGCCCGCGCAGCGCCAATTCGTATCCCATCGAACCGAAGCCGCACAGCAGCGCCACTGCCTCGCTCGCGAGCATCGAGTGACGACGCTCCGGCTCCCGCGCGAAGATGTTGCTGAGGTGTACCTCGACAAACGGAACGGCAACGGAGCTGAAGGCATCGCGGATTGCCAGGCTGGTGTGGCTGTAGGCGCCAGCGTTAATGAGTGCGCCCTGCACACGCCCACGCAGATCGTGGATGCATTCCACCAACTCCCCTTCGCCGTTTCGCTGGGCGAACTCCACATCCACGCCCAACTCGAGCGCCACCTGGGTCAGGCGGCGCTCGATGTCCTCCAGGGTCTCGTGTCCGTACATCTCCGGCTCGCGCACCCCCAGGAGATTGAGATTCGGACCATTCAGGATGGCGATCCGCACTATCTCTTGAGCCCGTCGAGCCATGCGTGGAAGAGCTCGAGGTCATGCGGCGCGTCCTCGACTGAATTGCCCTCGTCGTGTTCTTCCACCTCGGCCTTCACCGCCGCGCCACCCGTGCTCGGCTGCTCGGTCATCTGAGGCGAACCTCCACTCTCGCGGCGCGCGAAGAATTCGTCGAAGGACACACCCGACCCGCCCCGCCGCGGTCGCGCACTGGTGACATCGTCGCGGAACACATCATCCAGCGAGAGCGCATCGTTCGCGGCGCGAGCCGGATGACCGGAGAGTATCGGGGGGTTCCAGTCCGCTGCCCGCTCGCCCGGGCCATCCTCGACCACGGCGTTCTCCTCGTACGCGCCACGCGCGGACATCGGCTCCACCGATTCCATCTCGTCGGATGCATGATCAGTCGACATCGACTCCGCCGATACGCTCTCCTCGGATTCATGCTCCGCCGACATCAGCTCCGCCGATTCCCTCTCCTCGGCGTTCAGTTCGACGATCATATCATCCGCCGACGGGTTATCCTGAGCGAACGCACCTGCCAGCGCGGCGGCGGCCTCGTCATCCTCGGCTGGCACGCGGCTACCGACGCCCATGAAGAGATGCGACGCCCCGCTGGGAGCCCGACGATAAGCCAGCGCGCCGAAGAACTCGCGCGCTGTCCGCGCCTCGCGTGCCCCTCCCGCGCTCGGAGCCGGCTCAACCGCGGCCGGTTGCTCGAGCTCCGCTATGCGCTCGCGCAGCGAAGCATCGTCCGGGCGCCGTTCCGCCAGATCACGATAGATAGCGAGCGCTCGGTCGGGGAACCCCTGCTGCAGGTACAACTCGGCCATCGTCTCGGTAGCGAACGCGCTCGGCGCGTCGTCACTCGGCGCGGCGACGTAGGGATCCTCGGGGTAGAGAGGCGGCGTCGCGCGCGATACGATATCAGCGACGCGGGTCTCCTCCGGCTCGAGAGACTCATCCGCCGCAACCTCCGACAGGGTCGTCGACCCGACTGTGTCATCCGGATCCGACGCGACCACCGTCAGGATAGCTGAAGAGTCATCGAGCACTGCGGACTCGGGTGCGGTGGGCACGAGCTCTTCGAAGTCCACGAACTCAGCGGTTCCAGTCGGGAGCTCCTCGATCTCCTCTGGGACAGTGAACTCCGCCGGCTCGATCGGGTCGGGCAATACGATTTCGAGCTCATCCGAGCCAGACAACTCCACACCGGATTCAGCCGCTCCTGGCTGGGCGAATGTGATAGCATCATCCACGATATCGTCGGCCGCCGCCCGTGTCGGCTGCTCGACAGCATCGGCAGGGGGGAACTCATCGCCATCGAGTTGCACGCGCTCCGGGTTGATGTCTCCCCAACTCACCGGCTCGAGATCGGCATCGGTGGCTGCTTCACTCTCCACGGCAGCCGGGTGAGCGAGCGCATCGAGCTCGGCGGCGACTTCCTCGTTCTGAGGATCCACATCGAGCAGCCGGCGGTAGCAGGAGTGGGCACCGGCCGTGTCGCCAGAGGCGAGCGCGATGTCGCCCAGATGCCGCAACGCGATGAGGTTCTCCGGGTCCAGGCCAAGGGCCGTCTCGAACGTGGTCCGGGCTTCCTCCAACTGGCCACTATCGTAGAGCGCCTGCCCAAGGACAATGTGGCCGCTGATATAGCTCGGCTGCAGCGGTACCTGGCTGCGGCATATTTCGATTGCGGAATCGAGCTCACCGCGCTTGCGATATTCGTTGGCGAGTCTCGCAAAGACGCGGCGCGGATTCGCGGCGAATTGCTTGCGGAGGTCATCGATCAGGGCGGAGTTGGCCATTCGGGGCCCTCGGGAAGGCCGCCCAGAGGGACGGCAGAAGAGTTGAGCAACATACAATCTGTGGACGATTCAAGTCAATCGGAAGTGACATGCTGCCTTGCTTTTAGGTCGTAAATGCACCTAGATTGGGAGGCTTCAGAACCCCACCACGTATTCCTTCTCATCCCCGTTGTCAGGAGTGACGCCTCGTGCTGCAAAGCATGCGCAGCTCCGCCAAGTACATCTGGTGGTTCGTCGTACTCACCTTCATTGTGGTCTTCGTCTTCGCAGAGACATCAGGCCTCACCGGACGCGGGTCGGTGACCCGTGGTACCGCCGTGGCCAGTGTCAATGGAACGGATATCACGTATGACACATGGTTGCGCGCCCGCGAGGGGCGCATCCGCCAGGCGCAGGAGCAGAGCTCCACGCCCTTGACCCTCGATCAGGAACGCCGTGTAGAAGACGCGACGTTCAACGATCTCGTCAATGACATCCTTCTGCGACAGGAGTACGAGCGGAGGGGGATCGTGGTCACGGATCAGCAGATCCAGCAGGCGGCTCTCGAGCAGCCCCCACAGCAATTCGTGGCCAACCCCGAGTTCCAGACCGAGGGTCGGTTCGACATCGACAAATACCGCCGCTTCCTCGCAAGCCCGCTGGCGAAGCAGTCGGGTGTTCGCTATCAGCTCGAGCAGTACTATCGTGACGAGCTGCCACGGCAGGAGTTGTTCGAGCAGGTGGTCGCGGCGGTCTACGTAACCGATGCGCAGCTCTGGCGGATCTGGCAGGACACCCACGATTCGGCGAGCGTCTCATACGTCAGACTGGCCCCCGATGTCCGCGCCGACTCGTCCGTGACTGTCACCGATGCCGAGATCGCGGCCTACTTCAAGGCACACGAGAAGGACTTCGCCAAGCGACCAGGACGGGCCGTGGTGACCGTGGCCATGATTCCGCGCACCGTCACCGCCGCCGATTCCGCGAAGGTGCGTGAACACGCGCTGGCGCTGCGCCAGGAGATCGAGGCGGGAACGAAGTTCGAGGACGTAGCCCAGCGTGAGTCGTCCGACACAGCCTCAGCGGCGCAGGGCGGATTCCTGGGCCGCGTGACCAAGGGGCAATTCGTGAAGGAGTTCGACGACGCCGCCTTCGCGCTCAAGCCCGGAGTGATCTCGGATCCGGTCCTCAGTCCCTTCGGTTACCACCTGATCAAGGTCGACGAGCGAAAGGGCGACACGATCGCGGTCCGTCACATACTTCTGCGCATCCAGCAGAGCGACTCCTCGGCGGCTGTCAGCGACGGCAAAGCCGATTCGCTGTCCAGGGCAGCTAGCACCGACAAGCCAGCGCTGTTCGACAGTGTAGTGACGTCGCTCCGCCTTCACACAGTGCACGCGGTAACCATAGAAGATGAGCCACTCACGTCGGAAGGACGCTACATACCGAGCGTGAGTGCGTGGTCGTTCACCGCGCGGCCTGGCGAGACCAGCGATCTCATAGATGGACCCGATGCGTACTACGTCGCGCGCCTCGATTCTCTGCGACCGGGCGGCGCGGCAACGCTGGAGTCCGAGCGTGACGATATTCGCAGCGAGCTGGTGCGCCAGAAGAAACTGGACCTTCTCGTGCCCAACGCGCAGAAGATCTCCTCTGCTGTTGCCGCTGGTAAGACGCTCGAGCAGGCGGCGAGCGAGGCGGGGCTGAAGGTGGAGCAGACGCCGATGTTCACGCGGACAACAGCCGTACCAGGCCTGGGGCAGGCAAACGAGGCGGTGGGTGCGGCATTCGGGCTCCCGGAAGGCGCTGTGAGCCAGCCGGTGAAGGCAGAGAGCGGCGTCTTCGTGCTGCGGGTAGACCGGCGGGTGAAGGCCGACCGCGCGGCCTGGGAGAAGCAGAAGGCCGACCAGCGTGCGCAGGTCCTTCAGGGCATGAGGCAGCAGCGGGTGCAGCAGTTCATGGCCAGCCTGCGGGAGAATGCCGAAGTGGTAGACCGCCGGAAGGAGATTGCACAGCAGAATCGTCAGCTCGAGAGCTGACGATTCTGGGAGCCGGGGTCGAGGGCCGCCACCGCGCGCTGCCTCGCCCCCGGTAAGTAGTAGTGTGGCCGGCCCCGCTTACAGCGCTGCTACTGGATCAAGCGCTTCGGTTCCGGCCGCTTCTCTTCATCGACGACGCGCGAATTGACCTCGCTCGTGCGCAAGCGATCGCGGTCGTCGTGGGCTGAGATATCAGCCTGGACGGAGTTCTGCACCTCGTTAACGCTCTTCTTGAACTCCCGGATCCCCTTCCCCATCGAGCCCGCGATCTCCGGGATGCGCTTGGCGCCGAAGAGCAGGAGCACGATGACGAGAATCACCATGATCTCGCCGAATCCCAGGTTTCCTAAACCCATAACGGCTGCCTCCTAAAAGAGCGATCTCGCTATCAGGTACGCTACCACCACACCCAGCAGGCTCACGAGCGAGACATCCAGCGCGACCGGCCCTATCGCGAATCTAATGATAACAAGGTCGATCGGCAGTGGCCCGAATTGCGGAGTCACCCCTGAGGTCAGAAACTCCTTCACCGGCCCTGCCGGAAGATAGCGCCGGCTCACCTGAGTCAGCACCCCTCCGACCACGAATCCGATTGCGAGAACCAGGGCGTGAAACCCCGGGCGATGCTTGGATGATCCACGCGCCATCATTGGCTCCTGTTAACTGCGTATGCTATGGCATCGTGGAGAGCACTCAGCACCGGCGTGTCCGGCAGCCCCTCGAGCGCGGCCTCCGCGGCGAGCGCATACTCGTTGCCGCGCTGCCTGGCGTACTCCAGACCACCGCTCTCATCCACGATCCCTATCACTCTCTCGATCTGCTCATCACTCGGCTCGCTCGCGTCGAATAGCGCGTCCACCTCACGACGAGCCGGCGGTTTTATGGTGCGGAGCGCGGCGATCAGGGGAAGGGTCACCTTGTGCTCTCGCAAGTCGAGGCCACCTGGCTTCCCGGTCACCGCGGAATCGGCTGTGTAATCCAGCAGATCGTCGGCTACCTGGAAGGCCATTCCCAGTCGCTCACCGTACCTGGCCAGCGCACCGCGAAACTGCCCGCCACCGGCCAGTGCACCTATCTCACAGGCGGCAGAGAGGAGCGAAGCGGTCTTGGCCCGGATGAGCGCTTCGTAATCGTCTTCGGTGAAGGCCAGCGTGTCGAGCGCCGTCAGTTGCCGCATCTCACCGACGGTCATCTCGTTGGTGGCATCGGCCAGCACTCCAAGAACAGCCATGTCCCGTATGCGCACCAACTCCACCATCGCGCGCGAGTACAGGAAATCGCCCATGATCACCGACACCTGGTGGGTGAACAGTGAGTTCACCGTCGGCATGCCGCGGCGCAGCGTCGAGTGATCCACCGAGTCGTCGTGTACCAGTGTCGCGAGGTGGACCAGCTCGACCACTGCAGCCAGAGTAGTGGCGCGCGGTTCTGACTTCTCCCCGACCTCGCTCGCCAGCAACACCAGCGTCGGGCGGAACATTTTCCCCTTCATCAGCAGGAGATGCCCATTCACGGCATCGATCAGGGGGAGATTAGCAGTGACGATTCGCCGGAGCTCTTCGGCCGCTTCAGTCAGCCGGCCCCGCACCGGTGCCTGGATCTCGCTGAGCGTCGGTGTCGATGGCGTGGGGGCATGCAGGGTGGCTCTCATCGTGCGGACGCCTTCACCGCCGCCAGCCGCTCCCGGATATCCCGGAAGTCGATGTCCACCCCGTAAACACGCTCATAGAATCGTTGGGCGTCCGCCCAGCGTCCGAGGGTCTCGGAAGCAAAGCCGAGCAGGTACAATACTCCGACAAGCATGTCGTCCGTGTTGTTCTTGTCTCCGAGCGCGCGGGACAAGATGGTGACAGCAATCTGGGGCTGCTGCTTCTCCACGAAGCACTGCCCCAGCGCCTCATAAGTTCTGGCGCGCTGCTGGGTTCCACGAAGAGCCTTCTGGAACTGGGACACAGCTTCATCCAGCAGTCCCATCTCCTTGTAGGCGACGCCCAGGTCGTAATGGCTCTCGTGGTCGGTATCGTCCACGTTCGCCGCCACTCCCTGCTTGAACATGCTGAGCATCTCAGCGAATTCCACCTGCTCCTGAGACTCCGGCTCGCGCACATCCACCACCATCCGCGTGTTCCTCACCGGCTCATCCTCGCGCGCCCAGTCTGCGAGGTTGACGAAATCCGGCGCCGCCGCGCTTTCCTCTTCCGGTTCCTCTTCCGGTTCCTCTTCCGGAACCGATAGCTCTACTGGAACCGATGGTTCTACTGGAACCGATGGTTCTACCGGTTTCGATAGTTCTACCGGTTCCGATAGTTTTACCGATGTCGAACCATCTACCGGTTTCGATTCGTCTATCGGTTCCGGTTCTTTCCCAGGGGGCGCCGACGCGGTGCTGGCCGGGTCCGCAGCCGGTACCAACCCATCACTGGATGTCGGGACGCCTGGCTCCTGCAGCGGAACCGGTGTCAGGAGGTCGTTGATGGAATCGAGTGCCGCGCGGGCGCGAGCATCACCCGGCGAGAGGTTGAGCACCCTGCCGTACACCGCGCGTGATTTCTCGAGCTCACCCGCGCGGAACAGACTTTCGGCGAGGGCGAAGTATGCGTCGGCAAGGAGTGATCGATCGCTTGATCGCACCGCGTACTCCACACGCTTCTGATGAAAGCGGACGCGGCCGGGTTCCAAGCGAATCATATCGTCTACCAGGGCCAATGCGCTCCGCATCTCACCCGCACTCTCGAAACCGAGCATCGCTGCCTCGAATTCCGCGAGCCCTCCTCGCCGGTCACCCTCTTCGA
>DATCXG010000496.1:0-3010 GCA_036565945.1 Gemmatimonadaceae bacterium | reverse complement strand
GGCGGCCGACTCCAGCAGCACTATCAACCCTCCAACATGCCATTCATCAACCTTGTCCAGCGCGATGGTCATGTTGGGCCGCCCGCGCATGGCCAACGCCCCCGCGGTGGCTCTCCGTTCCACGTCGAGTAACTCTCCGAGCCGGTGGCCGCCCAGGTAGGATAGCTCCGGGACGTCCAGGTGCAGGTGCGGAATCTCCAGATCGCGCTCCAGCTCGCCCACCGACACGAAGGTCACGGTCTTGTTGCGCGGCCCCTCCATGAATAGCTGCACTTTACTGTGCTGGTCCGTGGCGCCAACCGCGGCCAGGGGCGTGGGGCCCACGGGCTCGGTGCCATTGTGGAGCTTGCCCAGACTCTCGGCCCACAGCTGTACGAACCAGTCGCCCATGTCACTCAGCGCGTCGCTGTAGGGCATGAGCACCTGGATCCCCATTCCCAGGCGCGTATCGGCCAGCCACTGGAGCATTGCGAAGACGCCGGCCGGATTGCTGCTCAGTGCATCCGACTCGCACCGCGCAGCCATGTCTCGCCCTCCGGCCAGGAGCGAGGGAACATCCACGCCGATCAGTGCCGCCGGCAGCAGTCCGACTGGCGACAGCACGCTGTACCTCCCGCCAACGTTCTGGGGTACTTCCAACGACACTATGCCCTCGGCCCGCGCCAGAGCGCGCAGAGCGCCGTGCTCCGGATCGGTGATGAAGACGAGGTGGCGCTGCAAGCCATCGGGCAGGTCGGCTTCGAGGCGGCCGCGCACGATGAGATACTGCGCCATCGTCTCCGCGGTCGAGCCGGATTTGGAGATCACTATGAAAAGAGTGCTCCCCAGATCCAGTCGATCGAGGAGCGAAGCCACCGTGGTGGGGTCTACGTTATCGAGCACGTGCAGGCGCGGAAAGAAATCTCGCGCCTCGTCGTCGAGCTCGTTCCAGTGATTGGAGCGCAGCGCGCTCCGAAGCGCGATCGTCCCCAGCGCCGAGCCGCCAATGCCGAGGACCACCACGTCGTTGAATGCCTGACCCACACCGTCAGCGAAGTGCCGCAGCTCGGTGACGCTATCGTCCCCTTCGACCAACTCGATGAATCCGAGCTCTCCGGCCGAGCGTCGCTCTGCGAAGACGCGCCGTGCATCGGCGAAGCGGTCGTGCGCCGCCGCCCACGTGGCCTCGTCGATCCCGCCTGGCACGTTGCCCGAGAGCATGTTGCTGTAATCGATTCGGATGGTCATGTTGGCCGCTCGTGTGAGTCGATGCGAATCGTCAGCCCGTCGAATGCCGGCGCCACTCCGGCGGGCAGCTCCGCCTCCAGGTCCGCGTGCCTGTTGTCGTGCGTCAGGTGCGTGAGATACGTGCGCTCGGCCCCCACCTCGCGTGCCGCATCCAGAGCCTCCGGAATGCTGAGGTGCGTGGGATGCTCGGTCCTGAAGAGCGCGTTGATGACGAGCACACTGGCGCCGCGTAGAACCGGCAGCGCCGCGGCCGGCAGGCACTTGGCGTCGGTCACGTACGCCAACGGCCCGATGCGGTAAGCGAATACAGTGACTCGACCGTGTGGGACCGCAACCGGAGTCACGTCGACATCGCCAATCCGCACCGTCTCGCCCGCGCGCAGCGGCCGTGCTTTACCCTCGGGCTTCGATGTACCGGGAAGCGCCCGTATGGCATCGTCGAAGATGTACGGGAAGCGATGCGCGAGCCGCTCGAGGGTGTCGGCCGGTCCATAGATCGGCAGCGCCGCACCACGACGTACCGAGATCGAGCGCAGATCATCGATACCGTGGGTATGGTCGGCGTGGTCGTGCGTGTACAGTACCGCGTCCACACGGTCCACTCCGGCGGCCAGGAGCTGAAGCCGTAGCTCTGGCGGAGTGTCTATGAGAATGCGAGTTCCTCCATCGGTCTCCACCAGCGCGCCCGTGCGCGTCCGTCGATCGCGTGGGTCGGGCGATCGACAGACCTCGCAGCCGCACCCCACCTGCGGTACGCCGAAGCTCGTGCCGGTACCAAGGAAGGTGAGCTTCACACCACTTCCACCCGCAGCAGGTTCGTGGTGCGCGGCACGTCGAATGGCACACCGGCCGTCACGAGAACGCGGTCGCCACGCTGCACGAGTCCGAGCTTCTGCACCATATCTCTCCCCTGCTCGAACATCTCCTCGTAAGTGGCTGCGGGTGGAACGAGCAGCGGCTGCACGCCCCATACCAGCGCAAGCTGCCGGTAGGTACGCTCCACGTCGGTGAGGGCTATGATCGGCACCACTGGCCGGTGGGAGGCGACGATGCGGGCGGTGAACCCGCTCTTGGTGATCACCATGACCACGGGCGCCTCGAGCGAGGCAGCCGCAGCGGCCGTGGCCGCGGCGATCGCGTCCTCGGTGGTAACCGTGTTGTCGGACCGCCGGCGATCAAGCAGGCGGGAAGGACGCGGTATGGGATGGCGCTCCATCTCGACTATGATGCGAGTCATCGCCCGCACGGCTAGCTCCGGGTAGTCGCCCACCGCCGTCTCGGCGGAGAGCATCACCGCATCGGTGCCATCGAGGATGGCGTTGGCCACGTCACTGGCCTCGGCGCGCGTGGGGCGCGGGTGTGATATCATGGACTCCAGCATCTGCGTGGCCGTGATCACCGGTCGGCCGAGCGTGTTGGAGATTGCTATGATGCGCTTCTGCGCGATCGGCACCTCCTCGAATGGAAGCTCCACTCCGAGGTCGCCGCGCGCCACCATCACCACGTCGGTGGCTTCCACGATGCTGTGGATGTTGGCGAGCGCCGTGTCCTTCTCGATCTTCGCCACCACGAGCATTCCCGCGGGGAGGAGTGCGCGCAGCGATGCGATATCGTCCGCGCTCCGCACGAAGCTCAGCGCTACGTACTCCAGCCCCATCTCCACCGCGAACGCGATATCGGCACGGTCCTTCTCGGTGATCGACGGCGCCGAGACCGCCACGCCGGGCAGGTTCATCCCCTTGTGGCTGCGGAGCAACCCGCCATGCACCACGCGAGCGCGCAC
>DATCXG010000494.1:0-7773 GCA_036565945.1 Gemmatimonadaceae bacterium | reverse complement strand
CTGCGCGCTGAGATCAGGGGTGTACCAGTGCAGCCCTACGCCGACGAGCCGCCATGCATCCGCTGGACCGTGAGCGACGTCACGGGGCGCCGCCAGGCGGAGGCTGAGGTCCAGCGCCTCAACCGGGAGCTGGAGATGCGCGTCTTCCAGCGCACCGCACGGCTCGAGGCTGCGAACAAGGCGAAGGATCAACTTCTCAGACGGCTACGCGCGGCGCAGGCGGAGGCCGAGGCCGCGCGCCGCGCTGCTGAGCTCGCTAATCTGGGCAAGGCGGAATTCCTGGCGCGGCTCAGCCACGAGCTGCGCACACCCCTCAACTCCATAGCCGGCTACGCGGAGTTGCTCGCCGCAGGAGTTCGCGGGGCGCTGAACCAGGCGCAGCGCGAATATCTGGAGCGCATCGGCCGGAGCCAGCGGCACATGCAGCGCCTCATCGAGGGAATCATGAACTTCGCGACACTCGAGTTGGGGCGCCTGACGCTGGATATCTCGATAGTGCCGGTGGAACAGCTGCTCGCCCTGGCCGGCGAGCTGACCGCGGCACAGGTTCGCGAAAAAGGAGTGAACTGCAGGCTGGCGCACGCCGGTGCGTCGCTGCGCTGCAGGACCGATCGCGAGAAGGCGGTGCAGATTCTCGTGAATCTCATCGGCAACGCCGTGAAGTTCACGGATCCCGGGGGAACCGTGGAGGTAACGATCGAAGCCCGGGATGATTTGCTGCATCTGACAGTGGCGGATGCCGGACCGGGGATACCGCTGGAGCGGTTGGCGAGCGTGTTCGATCCCTTCGTGAGCCTGACTCCTCGGAGCGGCGCCGATAGAGCGAGGGGTACCGGGCTCGGGCTGGCCATCAGTCGCGACCTGGCGCGCGCCATGGGCGGTGAGTTGACGGTCGAGAGCACCCCGGGGCAGGGATCGCGCTTCACGCTCAGCCTCCCGCGCGCGTAGGTCCTGGCTTCCCCCTGCCGGGGCTTCTATCCTGCCCCGGGTGGCACCATATTCCTCGTCAATGTCAAACACCCCCAGCACGATCCTCGATGCGCGCGCGATGGGCCGCACGTTGCGGCGCATGGCCGAGGAGATTGTGGAGCTGAATGACGGCACGGATGACCTGATAATCGTCGGAATCCAGCGCCGCGGCGTACAGCTCGCCGATCGTATAGTGCGGATCATCGAGGAGCATGGCGGCGGTGAGATCCCGCGTGGTGCGCTGGACATCACCCTCTATCGCGACGACCTGCAGACCGTGGGGCCTCGGCCCGTGGTTGGTCCCACCCACCTCACCTGGAATCTCGAGGGCAAGCGCGTCGTCATCGTCGACGACGTGCTGTACACCGGCCGCACTGTGCGCGCCGCGCTGGACGAGCTCGCGGATTTCGGGCGGCCGGCCAGAATCGCCCTGGCGGTCCTCGTGGACCGCGGTGGTCGCGAGCTGCCTATCCACGCTGACATCGTGGGCAGGAAGATCGTGGTGGCCCCGGCGGACAGGGTGGATGTCCTGGTGCGTGAGCTCGACGAGAAGGATGCGGTTGTGGTGGTGCGCCGCGGTGATGAGGGGGCCCCGGAATGACAGGTGCGTTGGGCAAGGACCTCCTGGGCCTGGAACCACTCACTCCCGCTCAGATCCGCCTCATCCTCGATACCGCCGAGCCGTTCAAGGAGATAAGCGAGCGGGCCATCAAGAAGGTGCCCGCGCTCCGCGGTCAGACGATCGTCAATCTCTTCTTCGAGTCGTCAACCCGGACGCGCATCTCCTTCGAGTTCGCCGAGAAGCGCCTCTCGGCCGACACGGTGAACGTGAGTTCCGTCGGTTCGAGCGTGCAGAAGGGTGAGACGCTGGTGGACACTGCTCGCAATCTCGAGGCGATGCGGATCGACATGGTGGTCATCCGCCACGGTGCATCTGGCGCGGCCAGATTCCTGGCCAGTCGGATAGAGAGCAAGGTGATCAACGCCGGCGACGGTACGCACGAACATCCCACGCAGGGGCTGCTCGACATCCTGACGCTGCGCGACCACTTCGGCAGCCTGGAGGGCAGGCGGGTCTGCCTGGTGGGCGATGTTCTCCACTCGCGCGTGGCTCGTTCGAACATCTGGGGGTTGAAGAAGATGGGCGCCGAGGTGGCCGTGTGCGGACCGAAGTCGCTCCTCCCCTGGGGGATCGACGAATTCGGCGTCACAGTGTTCAAGCGCATAGACGAGGCGATGGAATGGGCGGAAGCGCTCAACGTCCTTCGCCTCCAGTTGGAGCGGATGACGGCGGGCTACATTCCGTCGCTGCGCGAATACAATCGCGTCTTCGGCGTCACGAGAGAGCGGTTGGAGCGTGCGCCGCGCGATATCCTCATCCTGCACCCGGGCCCCATGAACCGCGGAGTGGAGATCGATTCGGACGTGGCTGATGGGCGGCAGAGTGTGATACTCAACCAGGTGACCAACGGAGTGGCGGTACGAATGGCGGTGCTCTATCTGCTGGCTGGTGGACGTCCCGAACTGGCGGAGGCCGCGAAAGGGCCCGCTGGTGGAGGCGAGAGATGACCGTGGAGTCTACGAGGGGCAGAGGGCAGACTGATGGCGGGAGGGGGTTGGGTACGAAGTCGGCGGCAGCGGTCGGCGCCCGGGGAGGGGTAGTCGCCGGTGGCGTGCGCGACATCCTTCTACGTGGAGGGCGCGTCCTGGACCCCTCCCGAGGAGGCGGCTACGACGAGATCGCCGACGTGCTCCTGCGAGACGGTCGCATCGAGGCCGTGGGGCCCTCGCTCGGTGCGGTGGGCGACGCGGACGTGATTGACTGCGCTGGTCTGTACGTCTCGCCGGGTTTCATAGATGTGCACTGCCATCTGCGCGAGCCTGGTCGCGAGGACGTCGAGACTGTTGCTACCGGTGCGCGCGCGGCCGCGGCGGGCGGGTTCACCGCCGTGTGCGCGATGCCGAACACCGAGCCCGTCACCGACAACCAGGCCGCGGTGGGCTTCATCATCCGCCAGGGCTTGCGGGCCAGCGCGGCGCGGGTGTATCCGATAGGCGCCATCTCCGTGGGTCAGCGCGGCGAATCACTGGCCGAGTTTGGTGAGATGGTGGGCGCTGGTGCGGTGGGTGTCAGCGACGACGGCCGACCGGTTGTGAGTGCGCACCTCATGCGCACTGCTCTCGAGTACGCGCAGACGTTCGACATCCCGGTGATCGACCACTGCGAGGAGCCCACGCTCGCGCGAGGCGGCTCGATGAACGAGGGGATGATGAGCGCCCGCCTCGGCCTTCGCGGTATTCCGTCCGAAGCAGAGGAGATCATGGTGATTCGTGACATCCTCCTGGCGCGGCGCACCGGCGGTCACGTCCACCTCGCGCACATGAGCACCAAGGGGAGTGTGGAGCTCATACGGTGGGGGAAGGAGCGTGGGATCAATGTGACGGCGGAGGTGACGCCGCATCACCTGACGCTGACCGAGGCGGCTGTGGGCGAGTACGACACGCACGCGAAGATGAACCCGCCGTTGCGCACCAGCGAGGATGTGGCAGCGCTGCGTGAGGCGTTGCGTGACGGCACGATCGATCTCGTGGCAACCGATCACGCGCCGCACCACTACGACGCGAAGGAGCGCGAGTTTGCCGATGCGCCGTTCGGGATAGTGGGGCTCGAGACGGCTCTCGCGCTCGTGGTGACCGAGCTCGTGGAGCCCGGAATCATCGACTTCTCCGCGCTGGTGGACCGCATGTCGACGCGCCCCGCGAAGCTCTTCCATCTCGATGGTGGAACGCTCGCCAAGGGCGCCGCGGCCGATGTGACGGTCTTCGATCCCGCGCGTGAGTGGGTGGTGGACCCGACGGGGTTCCTCTCCAAAGGCCGGAACACACCGTACGCCGGTAGGACGCTGCGCGGGCGCGCCGTGTGTACTATCGTGGGGGGACGGGTGGTCTATCAGTTGGAGGGATGATCTCAGGTGGAGGATTCTCGCGCGCTCCGGGAGGAGATGGTTGCCGTCTGTCGACGGCTCTACGAGCGTGGCCTGATCGCGGGACCCGATGGGAACGTATCGGTGCGTCTGGGGAATGACCTGATACTGGTTACACCATCGGGGATGTCGAAGGTGGATGTACGGCCGGACGACCTGGTGGTAGTTGGTAGGGATGGGATGCGGGTTGATGGTTACCGCGAGCCGTCATCGGAAGTCTATCTACACGTTAGAATTTACTCATGTAGGTCGGATGTGATGGCGGTGGTGCACGCCCATCCTCCCTGCGCGACCGGGTTCGCGGTGGCTGGAGAGGGGCTGGAAGCGTGTGTTCTGCCAGAGCTGGTGGCGCAGGTGGGCGCGGTGCCGCTCGTGCCCTATGCAACACCTGGGACGTACGCGCTGCCCGACCAATGCGAGCCATTTCTGGAAGCGCACGACGCGCTCTTGCTGGCGAACCATGGAGCGGTGACCATCGGCCCATCGCTCGTGGTTGCGCATCAGCGCATGGAAAGTCTGGAGCACGCGGCGCGCATCATTCTGGTGGCGCGCCTCTTGGGCCGGGTGAACGAGTTGACGCCAGCGCAGGCCGCCGCGCTTTCGTCGGTGCGCTCGCGCTCGGTCGTACCGGGAGCCGATCCGGAGTGCTCGGCTCGCGAGAACGAGCGGGGAGAGGAATGACGCAGACAGCAGTGAACACCGAACAGGTGGCCGCGCTCTTCGAGGAGCGCCAGCGCTACCAGTCATGGATCGCGGCCCTCGAGGCGAAACGGGCCACGACTTCGGCGCATATCTACAATCGAGTGCACGCCGACTATACGGCGCGCCTCCAGCGCGTGATCGAGCAGTTCGCGACCCATGCTGCATCGCTACAGGAGCTCGAGACGAGCCTCATGGAGCGTCTCGCAGCGCTCGACGTCGACGAGGCCAAGCATCGTGATGAGGCCGCGGAGGTCGAGCTACGTGCTACCGTTGGCGAGCTTACGCCGGAGTACCAGCGTGAGGTGATGGAGCGCAGTACCGCTGCGCTCGAGGCGCTGGAGCAGAATCGGGCTCAGGCCACCGATGAGCTGGCGCGGCTCCGGACGATTCTGGAGGCCGGCGGGATTGCCTCGGCAGCGCCTGCGGCACTCCCACAGGCCCCGGTGGAACAGACGCCCGGTACGGTCACTCCGCCTGCTGGTACGGCGATCCATCCGGAGCAGGCGCCCGTGTCCGCCATGGAGGCGCATGCCGATGATTGGCAGCTAGCCTTCGAGAAGACGCCCGAACCCAAGACGCAGTCAGCCGCTGCCGCTCAGGCTCCGCACCAGAGCGGCGCGGAGATCCACGTGGAACGCTCGCCCGAGGTGGGTCCGTTCGACGATCTGGAGTTCCTCAAGAGCATGACCGAATCGCGCCCCAGTGGGGAGAACGCGATTATCGGGAGCGCAGTGGGCGGCAATCATGGCTCGAGCGCGGCTGCATCTGCCGGGTCACCCGAGCGCTCTGGTGCGCACGCTCTTCCCGACGATGCGGGTGCTCGCGGGAGCATCGAGCCTGTTGTGGTTCACGCGGTCAGCGATGCCATGAACCCGAAGGAGTCGATGGCTGCGGAGCAGGTGAAGACGCTCAAATGTCAGGAGTGCGGAACTCTCAACTACCCCACCGAGTGGTACTGCGAGCGGTGTGGCGCTGAGCTCGCGGCGCTCTAGAGAGGGAGAGAGCGCGCGAGCGGGCGATTGCTTACTTGGCCGCCTTGGCCAGGCGGCTCTTCCGGCGCGCCGCGGCGTTCTTGTGGATCAGCTTCTTCTGCGCGGCCCGGTCGATGAGGGTCACCGCGGCCCGCTGCTGCTCTTCGGTGGCGCCTGGGGCGCTGGCCCTCTTGATTGCGGTGCGAAGGGCAGAGCGCTGAGCACGGTTGCGTAGAGCGGCGGCGCGGGACCTGCGCATATCCTTCTTGGCGGACTTGATATTCGGCACGACTTTCTCCGGAACTCGATTGGCTGTCCAGCAGGGGTTCTGAGGGCCGAAAGCTAGAGATGGCCATAGTGGATGTCAAGGCGCCACTTCACTTTGACACGAGTGTCGTGGCTCGCTACCTTTCGCGCCGACGACACCGGGGCGCGCACCCCGACTCCCGCTGCTCCCCACCCCGGCCAAACCGAATTGGATAAGGTCGCCAGCTTTCTTCTGTTCGTACCTGTGCTACTGTTCTCCATGGTAGCGCACGAGTACGCGCATGGTTACGCCGCCTTTCGCCAGGGCGACGCCACGGCCTATCAACTCGGCCGGCTGACGTGGAACCCGGTCAAGCACGTCGACCCCTTCATGACGATCCTCCTCCCCCTCTTCACCTACTTCGTCTGGGGGTTCGCGTTCGGGGGGGCCAAGCCGGTGCCGGTGAACCCGCGCAACTATCGCAACTTCAAGCGTGGTGACATCGTCGTCTCGCTGGCCGGAGTGGCCACGAATTTCGTGGTCGCGGTGATCTGTACGGTGCTCGTTGTGATCATTGGCGTGATCGGGCAGCGTGCCGCTGGTGCGCTCCAGGAATTGGTTCTGCTGCAGATGATGATGGTGTATGGCATCTTCTTCAACCTGCTTCTGGCGTTCTTCAATCTGATCCCCATCCCGCCTCTCGATGGCTCGCACGTGGTGAAGTACCTGCTGCCGCCTGCATGGGCGATGCAGTATGAGCGCGCCGGCCGGTTCGGGCTGCTCCTGGTCTTCGCCGTCGTCTTCTTTCTGCCGGGGCTCTGGCTGGAGCCCGTGGTCGGGGCGTCGAGGATGGCGCTTCGCTGGGCGGGCCCGTTCCTCCTTCCCGGAGTGACGGGAGCGCTGTGACAGCAACCGCCTACGAAGCATCCGCGTCACCGTACACTTCTGGCCTCGCGCCGGAGTCATCGTTCGTCGTGGAGCTCGACCACTTCTCCGGACCACTCGACCTCCTCCTCACTCTGATCCGCGAGGAGCAGGTGGAGATCGCCGACATTCCCATCGCGAGGGTGTGCGAACAGTTCCTCCTCCGCATCCACTCGCTCGGACTTGGCGAAGCGGCCGAGTATCTGGAGATGGCGGCGCGGCTGTTGCGCATCAAAGTGCAGATGCTCCTGCCGCGCCACGGGGACGACGAGGGGTGGGATGACCCGAGAGCGGAGCTGGTGCGTCGCCTGCTCGAATACCAGCAGATGCGCGAGGTCGTGGACGTACTCGAGCGCCGCGGTGAGGAGCGGCGCAGCCGATTCGCGAGTGGCTACCACGCGAGCGATCCGGCACCCGTACGGGGACCGCTCTCGCTCTCGCTCCCGGAGCTGCTCGCTGCGGTGGACCGTGTGCTCCGCATCTCGCGCGAGCCGGTGGTGCACGATGTCGTGCGCAGGGCGCTCGACGTCGACGGCGCGATCGTGACTATCCTCGCGGTGCTCTCGCGCCGCGCCGAGGCCAGATGGGTCGATGTGATCATGCCCAATCCCGCGCCCTGGCAGGTGCTGTCGGCTCTGTTCGCGCTCCTGGAGCTGGCGCGTCGGGGTGATCTGAAGGTCTTTCAGGTTCGACCATTCGCTTCCATGGAGATCAGGCGTGACGTCGCTAGCGAAGCTGCTTGAGGCCGCGCTCTTCGCGAGCGGGCGGCCGATTCCGATGGATGAGTTGGCCGCACTCGATCCGGAGGCATCGCCGGCCGCACTCGCCATGGCGCTCGGCGAGATCCGCGAGTGCTACGACACCGATGGGCACGGCGTGGAGTTGCTGGAGGTGGCCGGTGGATGGCAGATCCTCACACGACCAGAGTATACCGAGACCATCGAGCGGGCGCAGCTGGCGGCACGCCCGCAGCGGC
>DATCXG010000491.1:0-6196 GCA_036565945.1 Gemmatimonadaceae bacterium | reverse complement strand
GCCGCTCCCCTTACTCAGAAACAGTCCCCCTGCCGCGTCGAGAGCCAGAACCGCTGGATTGGAGCTTTCCCATTGCGGGGCCGAGTACGTCCACTCGGGTACGGAGGTGAACTTGTAGGAGACCAGCTGCCCCACGCTGTGGATCTCGAGGGGACCAGTGATCCCGATGGTGACCTCCGCCTCGGGGTCCACGGGATTGGTATGCGCGAGCTCGCCGCAAGCGAAGAGCGAGCTGGCCAGGATACCTGAGACTACCAGTCGTGGAATGGCGACGTGCGGGCGTAGCGACATGGCCAGAGCCTCAAAAGGTCAGAGACAGACCGAAGTCGGTACGGCCAGCTTCGGATCGGATGGTTGGCTTGATGCCGTAGTCGCTCACCCGCTGCACCTCCGAGCGATGGTGCATCTCGCTTATCCCCGCTTCCACGGCGCCGAGCAGCCAGATGCCCACGCCGGCGACGAGTGCATTGCGGGCAGCAATTCGTTTACGCGATGCGCGCCGATAGAGAACCACGGCCACGTCAGTGTTGGGGTTCGACTGGTAGGAGCGGTAGGCATCCTGGCTGGCGGTGTAGTGCTTGACGGCCAGTGTCAGCGCGACGGCGGATCCGATCGTAAACGCACCCCCCACGGGACGGCCGACGGATAGCTGTCCGAAGCCCGGCAGGACCAGACCCTTCACGATGGTGCGGCCCACCGCCACGTCGCACCGCTCCTGGGGCCGGACGCGATCGAATCGCTCCGCGTAGCCGGGCGGTGCGGATGCAGCGAGGGTGAGACACGGATTGTCGCTCATCAAGCCGCGAATGACGGGTGCCGCGTCGAGCGTATCGTCGATGGCCAGGAGAGAAAGCGCGAGCTGCACGCCTCCCTGCAGCGAGTCGTCGCGTGTGAGCGGTGCCGAGTGAAATCTCGCGGCGGTGAGAAGTGCCGCGTCGCGCGTGTGGCCGTCTGAGTACCGCTGCCAGGCAACACGCAGGGCGGAGTCGGAGGGCGTGGGGAGGGGCGCTCTTCGCTCGGAAGGAGCGGTGCTGGCGTAGCGTTGCAGGCGCGCGGGGAGAAAATCAATCCACAGCTGGTGCACGACGTCTGTCGGAAGGTCGAACTCCACCGCGCTGGTGCTGTCGTCGCTCCACACCCGGAGTCGCACTCGCGGGAGTCGACCCAACGAGTCGGGCTTCAGCTCGTGCGGAGAGAGGTAGAGACGAAGCTGCGGAACGGTGTCGCTCGCCGCGCCGCGCGCGCGCGCAGGGAGCACCTCGACTGGCACGCGCCCGTAGAGCACCGGCTCGACAGCGCGCTCGCCGATCGTGACGCGTGCGTGCCGCGGATACTGGTATTCTTCACCTGCCGGGCGATCCTGCAGGACTATCCCGCGCATGGCGAGCGATGGCGAGGGCGGCCGGTTGCCCTGGCACGACGGCCGCCCTCGGCGCAGCACGGGCATGATCTGTATCATGATCAGCGGCGCGCGGGCGGCGGTGGAATCGAACGTGGACCACGGCCTCGCGCTCGCCGCGAGCTCTTCGTCCGACACCAGCCCCGCACAGCCGTCGAGCAGGGAGGCGCTGTTCGCGTGCGCAGCGATCCATTCCTCGGAAATAGGCGTGGCGGCGAGAACTGTGTATCGCGGAGTAAGGAATACCAGCGGCGCGCCCATCCAGTGTGGCCAAGTTGCCGCCGCGGTGAGCGAACTGTCGGGGAAGCTCGGCCCCGGGAGCGGCGCCAGAAGTCGCGGGATCGAACCGGGAGCGCGCGCGCTGTCGGGAGCCTGGGAGCTGGCGATGGGCGCGAAGAGCGCGAGTAGCAGGACTGGGTGCGAGAAGCGAATGATGGACTGCCGGAGAGCTACGCTGGAGAGCATCACGGACCGGAGAGCGTGGCGCATGCGGGAGCATGCCGGATGGTGGCGGGGCGTTCATCAGCATGACGACCGGATCGGCCCGCGCGTATCGCGCGGGAGCACACTGGCGGTGCGCGCGGTCATCTCGAAATCAAAGGGGAATCGAACTATCGGCGAGATCGGCCCTACCATGCTGGTGCGTTGCAGCGTGTGACAACCGTCACTCGGAGGCAGCGACCTGGAGGGAACCTTCTCGATAGGGAAGTCTTCTGCGGAGTACTACATAACGAGGTCTGCCATGAGAAAGCAAGTTTCCACCGCATTTCTGGTGCTGGGTGCCGCCTGTATGGCAGCCGTGACTGCGCCGGCCCAGAGCAGCCGTCTCCCCGAATCCGCACCCAAGGTGTACATCGCGCACCTGCAACCAGTCAACAGCAAGGTGACCGGGGAGCACACCAGCGGGATCGCTCGCCTCACCGTGCGAGGAGATTCGCTGACGATCAGCATCGACGTGCGGAATGCGCCGGCGAACACGGCGCATCTGCAGCACTTCCACGGTCTCACGAACGGTAGCAATGCCACCTGCGCCACGCAGGATGCGGACGCGAACAACGACAAGGTGGTGGACCTGATGGAGACGGAGCCGATGTCGGGCACGACGATGGTGCCGTTCACCGACGACCCGGTAAGTATGGAGGTGGTTACCGACGCGTACCCGAAGGCGGACGCGAAAGGCTCGTACCGCTACAGCAAGACCGTCTCGCTGAGTGCTCTCGAGAAGGCGTTCTCCGAGAAGTTCAGCGGCCAGCAGCTCGATCTCGATCACCGCGTGGTGTATATCCACGGCGTCCCGTCCGACACGAAGCTTCCATCGACGGCCGCGTCGCTCGGAACGATACCGGCGCAGGTGACGCTCCCGATCGCGTGCGGGAAGATAGAGGCCGTGAATCGCTGAGCGGGTACGCCAGGCCCGGAGGGAAGGGCCTTACTCCTTACTCCGACCGTTGGGGCGCGAGCACGACGCGGCCCATCACTCTCCCTTCCCGCAGCGCGTCGAGCGCCGCGGCGTACGACTCCAAGGGGAGCACGCGGTCCACCACCGTACGCACCTTTCCCTCGGCAACGAGTCGAACCGCCTCCTCGAGCTCCGCGAGCGTATTCCCCACCGAGCCGAGTACCTGCGCCTCGAGGATCACGAGCTGGATCGGGTGCACGGTGAACGTGTCCTCGGAGTAGCCCACGAAGACGAGTCGTCCGCGCCGCGCGAGCATCGCGGTGGAAGGGGCCATCGTGGATTCCGTTGCCACGAGCTCGAAGACCACGTCGGCACCGCGGCCGTCGGTGAGTGCACGCACTTCGGCGGCAACGTCGTCAACATCCGTCGCGTTCACCACGGCATCCGCGCCGAGCGTTGTGGCGAGAGCGAGTTTCTCCGGTGACCGGCCGATGGCTATCACTCGTGCTCCGCGCAGACGCGCGACCTGCACGAGGCCGTATCCCACGCCGCCCGTGCCGTAGACTACCGCGGTGTCGCCGGCGGAGACGCGAGCCAGCTCGCAGGCGTGCAGCGCAGTCGTCACGCCGCAGCCGATCGGCGCCGCGTCGGCGAAGGAGAGAGAGTCGGGGATACGCACCGCGTTGCGGGCAGGCGCCACCACGTATTCCGCGTAGCCGCCGTCGCTGATGAATCCCAGCTCCGCGCGCGGTGTGGCACAGAGGTTCTCCTCGCCTCGCTGGCACCACTCACACGTGCCGCATCCGGCATAGTAGTAGACGATGACCCGGTCGCCCGGCCGCCGCGTGGTCACGCCGCTTCCCACCGCGTCCACAGTACCGGCGATCTCGTGTCCCATCGTCACCGGCGCGATGCCGAGATCGAGAAGTCCGGATTCGAAGTGCAGCTCGGTGTGGCACACTCCGGCTGCCTCCACGCGCACGCGAACCTCGCCCGGGCCGGGCTCGGGCACCGGAACATCCTCGAGGCGAAACGGCGCGCGCGGTCCGTGGTAGCGTACTGCCTTCATGACGAAATGCACTCCAGTGCGAGGGGGACACACGGGAATCTACACGCGTGGCCCAAGCTCCACTGTAGCGAGCTACAGGATGTACAGGGGGATAGTGCCGAAGTTTGGATGCTTACTCCGCTGGCCACATTGCGCACGGTGTATGCGGACAGTGACGACTGTTCGGCGACGCCCCCCTCTCACGGTGAGCGCCTCAATCGCGTTCACCTGGTCTAAGTAACGCCGCCATGCTCACCCCGCACATCGTACTGTTCGTCCTGATCGCCCTGGGCATAGTGTGGACGGCTGGCTGGGTGGTGGTGATTGCTCGTTCCGGGAGCGCGGTACCGCTCGAGGAGCTCGAGAGCTCCGAGACGCGGGTTCGGCTCTGGCTGCTCGGAGGATTGGCGGCCATCGCGATAGTGCTCTTCTTTCTCACGCTGCGTTCGCTTCCATTCGAGAGAGCGCGCGCCAACCAGATCGGACCACCAGCACTGACAGTCGCCGTCACGGCCGCGCAGTGGACGTGGATCCTCTCGCGCACTCGGGTTCAGGCGGGAGTGCCGGTGGACTTCGCGGTCAGGACACGCGATGTGAATCACGACTTTGCCATCTACGACCCGCAGGGCCGGCTGGTAGCCCAGGTGCAGGCCATGCCCGGCTACACCAATCATCTCGTGTACGAGTTCCACGAGCCGGGGAGCTACACCATTCGCTGCCTGGAATACTGCGGACTCGGGCATCATACGATGACCGCTCCGCTCACCGTGGAGAGGCAGTAGGCCCGTGAGCAGCGCAACGCTGACTCCGACCGTAGCGCGCCCATCCACGCTGTTCGCGCCGGATCGGAGCAACGGTGCCGTCCTGCGCGTGGGCCTCGTCTACTTGCTGGCGGGCCTGGGGAGCTTCCTCCTGATGGGACTCCTCGGGTTGGTCATGCGGCTCGACCAGAGCGGGATGGCCGTCATCTCGCCGGTGTGGTTCTACCGGATAATGACCCTTCACGGTGCCGGAATGGTTGCCGCGATTCTCCTCGCCTCCTATGGAGGCCTCGTCGCGGCGGTGAGCGCGACCACTCGACTCAGCGCTCGCGCGCTCTGGATAGCGCTCTTCGTTTACCTCGGCGGGATGATGTTCGCCATCATGGCAACGCTCATCGGCGGCTTCGCTGCGGGATGGACGGTGCTCTATCCGCTCCCGATGCACGGTCTGATATGGACGGTCGATGCCGCTCTGGCGATGTACGCCGGGTATTTCTTCGTGGCGATCGGCATGCTGATCTTCTCCGTGCACATGCTGTACGCTCTGGCCCGGGCGCACGGCGGTGTGGGCAAGGTCCTCGCGCTGCGCTACCTCTTCTCCTTCGGTCGCGACAGACGCGATCCGTTGCCGCGCCCGGCAGAGCTGATAGCGGGAGTCATCTCGATCGATACGATCGCCGCGGTAACCGCGGGGACGCTGTACCTGGTCCCCATGTTCGCTCGCGCCGCGGGGCTGATGTCGGTGGATGCGCTGTATGCCAAGAATACGGTGCTTCTCTTCGGCCATACGATGGCGAACCTCAGCATATATGTGTCAGCGGCGCTGGTCTACGCGGCTCTACCGGCCTTCACCGGCCGTGAGTGGCGCACGACGTGGCCGGTCGTGTTCGCATGGGATCTCATCATCATCCTGATGCTGACCAACTACTCGCACCACCTCTACGCCGACTTCGCCCAGCCGGTCGGGCTCCAGCTCCTGGCCGAGATCGCATCGTACGCCGTCGCGCTTCCGTCGTTCATCGTCACCATCGTCGGTGCGCTCACGCTCATCTATCGTTCCGGCATACGATGGACGGTCGCGCCGATGCTCCTGGCCCTCGGGATCTGGGGATGGGTATTCGGCGGGCTCGGGGCGGTTCTCGATGCGACCATCCCGGTGAATCAGGTGATGCACAACACCATGTGGGTGCCGGCGCACTTCCACACGTACTATCTACTCGGAGCAGTGGCGTTCGTGTGGGGGTACCTGTTCTACATGGTCTCGGAGCTGAGCGGTCGGCGCGAGGTAGGGCCGGTTCGCCTGGCTGCGTGGCTGTACGGTATCGGTGGCGCGGGATTCATATTCATGTTCTTCGTGGCCGGGGCGAACAGCGTCCCGCGTCGCTACGCGGTGCACCTCCCGCAGTGGCAGGAGTACGCGCGCATCGCCGTGCCGTTCGTGATCGTGCTTGCGATCGGGCTGGCGTGGCTGGGCCTGAGCATCGCCGTTCGGCTGCGGGAGGCCTGGCTGGGAACCGAGGCCAGTGCCAGCTAACACGGCCCCCCTTCTGGCATGAGCCCCGATCCGAGCGGCTTCGTCTGGGAGTGGG
>DATCXG010000479.1:0-14432 GCA_036565945.1 Gemmatimonadaceae bacterium | reverse complement strand
TGAAGATGGTCTCGGTGAGAATGCTGCCGGTGAGGTAGTAGCCGAAGTCCAGCCCCAGAACCGTGACCACGGGGATGAGCGCATTGCGCAACGCGTGGCGCCCCATGACGTAGCTCTCGCGGAGTCCCTTGGAGCGTGCTGTG
Source organism: Gemmatimonadaceae bacterium (assembly GCA_036565945.1). Lineage (GTDB taxonomy): Bacteria > Gemmatimonadota > Gemmatimonadetes > Gemmatimonadales > Gemmatimonadaceae > JADGGM01. Next base: position 14,289 of record DATCXG010000479.1, on the reverse strand, counting down.
CGGATGTAGTCGCTCCCCAGTACCTCCAGCATCGCCGAGCGCGTCATGCGCGCGAGAAACGCGATCGATCGCGAGCCGAGTGCGAGGGCGGGCAGGATGAGGTACTCGATGCCACCATATCCCGATGGTGGGAGCCACCGCAGGAACACGGCCACTACCAGTATGAGGATCAGGCCCACCCAGTAGACCGGGAAGGATATCCCGAGATACGCGAAGCCCAGGGAAAGGCGGTCGAACCAACCGCCGGGATGCGCGGCGCTGATCACACCGATGGTGATCCCCACGACCGCGGCTAACAGCATCGCAGCCCCGGCGAGCTGCAGGGTCTTGGGAAAGCGCTCGCGGATGTCCTGTACTATTGGTCGATTCGTGATGTACGAGCGTCCCAGATCACCGCGAACCACGCCGAGCGTGTAATGTGCGAACTGGGTGGGGAGCGGGTCGTCCAGCCTGAGCTCCTGCCGCAGCTGCGCGATGGTCGCCGAGTCGGCGCGCTCGCCCACCATCTCGAGTACCGGGTCGCCCGGCGCCACATAGAGCAGCGCGAACACCACAACGAGCACTCCGAAGAGCGTCGGTATGGCGAGCAGGACGCGTCGGGCGACGAATGAGAGCATCAGTTCCTGGCAGTCAGGCTTCTCACGATGCTGACGTTGGTGAAGCGCTGGCCGTTGAAGATGACCGGGACCTCGAACCCCCGGACCCACGGCTGCACGGCGTAGAGCTCGTTGTAGAAGAAGAGGAAGACCATCGGCGCATCGACGAACGCGAGCGAGTCGGCCGTCCGGTACAGCTTGAAGCGAGTGCTATCGTCGGCTGTCACGCGGGCACGAGAAACTACCTTGTCGAAGGCCGGGTTCTCGTAGAACGATACGTTACCGCCCACGCCGCGGTTGGTGCCATGCAGGAGCGGGTAGAGGAAGTTCTCCGCGTCGGGGTAGTCGGCGTACCAGTCCTTGAGGATCATGTCGACCTCGCCCTTGCGCGCGGCCTCCCGGGCCGAAGCGTTGTCACGCTGGATGATCCTCGCTCGCACACCCACGGCCGCGAGGTACGCCTGCATGGATTGCGCGATCCGCGACTGCGTCTCGTCGGTGCCGTGCCATAGCTCGATGTCGAATCCCTTCGGGTAGCCGGCTTCCGCGAGTAGCTGCTTCGCCTTCTCCGGATTGTAGTCGTAGGGCGCTCTCGTAGTGTCGGCACCATCGAGCGACGGGGGGATCACACCAGCAGCGAGACGTCCGCGTCCACCTAGAATGTGCTCGAGGATGGTTCCCACATCGACCGCGTGGTTGAGCGCCTGCCGCACGCGTGCGTCCTTGAGCGGCCCTCGCGTGGTGTTGAGACCCACGTACCAGAGCCGGAGGGCTGGAGCGGAGACGAGGAGTGCCTTCTTCTCGTCGGTCAGCTGCCAACGTTCTGTCTCAGCTTCGGGCACGTAGAGAAGGTCCACGTTCCCGCTCTCGAACTCCGCCACCGCGGTACTCTTCTCGGGAATGATGCGCGCCATGAGCGAATCGACTGCCGGAGCGCCACCCCAGTAGTCGGGATTGCGCGAGAGGAGAACGTAGTCATCGTGCTTCCACTGCTCGAATTTCCATGGTCCGGTACCGACGGGGTGTTGGCCGAAATTGGCCGGGATGGAATCGGGCGTGATGAAGGTCACTGGCATAGCCAGCAACTTGGGGAAGATTGCCAGCGCCGTGTCGAGGGTGATTCGCACCGTGCTGTCGTTGGGCGCGGAGAGACCTCGGATGGTGGTCGCCTTGCCGTTGGCGAAGGCCCGCGCTCCTGCTATAGGGTAGAGCGGCCAGCCGCGTCCACCCTTGGTGCGTGGGTCGAGTACCCGCTCGAAGCTGCTCACGACCTGTGCCGCCTTGAAGGCTGTGTTGTCGTGGAACTTTACCCCGTGCCGGAGGTGAAAGGTGTATACTTTCCCATCTGGGGAAACTTCCCAACGCTCCGCGAGTCCCGGCTCGAGTCTGGCGTCGGGCGTGAAGCGCGTGAGCCCGTCGAACAGGTAGGACACCACGCGCCCCGTGGGGACATCGGTGGAGAGGGCTGGATCGAGTGAGCGAGGGTCGTAGGTGTCGCGCGAGTCGATGAGGGTATGTCGTTGTGGGGCCGACTCGGCGCCGCGACAGGCTGCCAGGGCAAAGATGGCGGCGAGAACTAGGTGGCGTATGTGCATCAATTATCTACTGGCAGCTGGCGTGGTGTGTGGCGCGGTGGGTGACCGCACGGCCTCGAACAACATTGACACGGCATGCGGAACGGGTGAACTTACCGGGCCTCAAGTGAAGCGTCAATCGTGAGTTACGTCCTCTGTGTCGACGATCACGAGGACATGCGCCTGATGTTGCGCGAAGTCCTCGGCTCGGCTGGGCACGAGGTGAGTCTCGCACCCGATGGGCTATCCGCCCTTGCCTCCATTCAGGAGCGGGAGCCTGACATCCTCGTGCTCGACTTCATCATGCCCGGTATGTCGGGAATAGACGTATGTCGCTCGGTGAAGCTCAACCCCTTCACCGCGCGAATTCCCGTGCTCATGCTCACGGCGCGCGGTGGTGTGGAGCACAAGGTGGCAGCTTTCGAAGCCGGGGCTGATGACTACCTGGCCAAGCCATTCGACCCGCGGGAGCTACGAGCGCGCATCGTCGCACTCCTCAGACTCACTCGGCGCGAGGGCGATCGCAACCCCACCAGTGGTCTGCCTGGCGGCCATGCCATCGAGGACGAGATCGCGCGCCGGGCCGAGCTTCACGAGCCATTCTCCATCTGCTATATAGATCTCGACAACTTCAAGCCGTTTGCCGATACGTTCGGTTTCAGCGTGGCCGACATGGTCATCCGCGATATGGGGCAGGCGATCCGGGCGGCGGTCGAGAGGGTGGGCAGCCTGCACGACTTCGTGGGTCACATCGGCGGCGACGACTTCATTGTCGTGACGGCGAATACCGCCGCGGATGCTCTGGCACGAGAGTGCGCGGAACGCTTCGTGGATGTGGCTGTGCGGGCGGTGGGAGAGGAGGCCGTTCGGCGTGGGCACTTCATGGGCATAGATAGGGAAGGGCGCGCACGCGAGTTCCCCATCGCTCGCCTCTCAGCCGCGATATTGCGGGTGGAGCCGGATCGCTGGATCTCGGTGAGCCACATTGGATCATTGGCCGCGGAGATGAAGCGGCGCGCGAAGCAGCGTGGCCCGGGTACCATCCTGGTTCAGTCGGTGTGATGTCCAGGTCGTTCGAGGGGGCGGGATCACCGCCGGCCCGCTATTACTATCGCCGGGAACTTGGCCGCGCCGAGCTCCTCAGGCCCGTGGCCGTAGGCGCAGTCGTTGGCCTGGCGGCATTCTATCTGGCACGCCTCCTGGCACAGCGCACTCCGCTGGCCGGCGAGGAGAGCCGAACATCCTCACACCGGTTCCGCGGCGAGCCGGCCATCGCCCCCCGTCGCGCGTGATCCATCGGTACGTCCTCGCGCTCGCGCTGATCCTGGTTTCTGGCACCGCGCGGGCGCAGGCGCTGGCGTGCGACGCCAATGGCCTCGAGATCGATGGCGTTGGCTTCACTGGCAACGCGCACTTTCGCGACCCCGAGCTCGGGAACGCGATCCTCACCACGCCGTCCAGCTGGGCGCGTCGCGTGCTCCACCTGCCCTTCGGCGCCCGCCATTGCCTCGACTCGTTGGAGCTCCAGCGAGATGCCGTACGCCTGCGCCTCTTCTACCGGCAGCGGGGCTACTACAAGACGACCGTCGAGGCCAGCGTGAGGCCGGTCTCGCCGTCGGCGGTCGTCGTGGGCTTCCAGGTGGACGAGGGGCCGCCGGTAATCATCGATAGTCTGGTGGTGGCTGGTCTCGAATCGCTTCCGCCGCGCCCGCGCATGCTTCTCGAGCGGCGGCTCGACGTGTTCAGAGGCGACGTGTACGACAAGCTGCGCCTCCAGAGCGCGGTCGACACGGTGGTCGACTGGATGCAGAACCTGGGCTACGCTCATGCCGTACAGCCACTGCGCGACATCACCGTGGACAACGCCACCGATCGGGCCGCGGTGCAACTCACGTTCATCCCGGGGCAGCCGGCTCACATCGGCCAGATCGAATTCGCGGTCGCGGCCGTCGAACCGGGCCGTGCACCGGCAATCGATACCGGCACCGTACGTGACCTGCTCGCGTTCGAGGTTGGCGACCTGTATCGCCAGAGTGATCTCCTGCGCACGCAGCGCGAGCTCTACGGGCTCGAGACCTACCGTCGGGTGAACGTCGATCTACTGCCCGACAGCCTTCAGGCCAGTGATACTTCGCTCACGGTATTGCTTCGGTTGGGGGAGTCACGGATGAAGTCGATGCGCGTGGGGGGCGGGTGGGCCACCCTCGACTGCCTCCGCACTCAGGCACGATTTACCGACCGCAACTTCCTCGGGGACGCGCGCCGCCTGGAGCTCAACGCGCGCCTCTCACACGTGGCCCTCTGCACGGGCAACGTACGGGATGACCCCTTCAGCAGCCAGCTCAACTACTTCACCAGCGCCACGCTGCGGCTGCCCACCCTGTTCGGGCCCCGCAACATTCCGTCGTTCACGCTGTTCAGCGAACGCGCCTCGGAATACCGCACGTACATCCGATACACGCCCATCGGCGGCGCCGCTCAGATAACACGCGATCTCAGCCCGCGGATCACCCGGCCCGGACTTCCGCTCACCCTGGCATACCAGGTGGAGTACGGCCGTACGGAGGCTGGCCAGGCCGTGTTCTGCCAGCTCTTCAACCGCTGCAGCCTGTCGGACATCGATCGCCTCCAGCGGAACAGCAGCCTGCAGTTGCTGAGCGCGACGCTCGTGCGCGACCGCACCAACAATCTTCTCGACCCCTCGCGGGGCTCGCAGTTGCGCTTCGAGTTACGCGCCGGTTACACCACCGTCGATACGGGCGGCGGCTCGCAGTTCAACCGGGCGCTGGGCGAGGCGTCGTACTACCATTCCGTTGGCTCGCGCTCCGTGGTCGCGGCGCGGCTCCAGCTCGCCACAGTTCTCGACGGGTTATCGCTAGCCGGCGCCACGAGCTTCGTGCCCCCGCAGCAGCGGCTCTACCTGGGCGGCCCGAACTCCGTGCGGGGCTACAGCCAGAATCTGCTCGGGCCGGTGGTTTACATCATCGACTCGGTGTCCACGTCGGAACAGACCGGGGTCCTCGTGGCCGAGGATACTGCTGCCATCCGGCAGTATTCACCTACGGGTGGAAACTCGTTGGCGCTGGCCAACCTCGAATGGCGCACCCGCCCCACTTTCCTGGGTGGTGCCCTGCAGTTCGCCGCGTTCGTGGACGCCGGGCTCGTATGGGACAGGGGGCGCGGCGGAGAGGATGTGGGGCTCTCCGATGTACGTGTCACCCCAGGGCTTGGCCTGCGGGTGAATTCGCCGGTAGGACCCTTCCGGGTGGATCTGGCGTACAACTCCTACCCGCTCTCCAGGGGCGCCGTGTACTATCTGGGATCCGATGATGCACTACGCTGCGTGAGCCCACTTGAGCAGGGCGAAACCGGCGAGAGCCGGGCGGCGTCCGAGATGTGCCCGAGGAGCTTCGAGCCAGACCAGAGCGGATCGTTCTTCAAAAAGCTCACGTTCAACTTCAGCATCGGTCAGGCGTTCTGATGTCTCGCCGCCGGCTCGTCGCGGTTATGAGTGCGAGCATAATGCTCTTCCTCGGACTCCTCGTGTTCGCCGCGGTCATGGCCATCACGCAGACGGAGTTCGGGCGTGAGCGCATACGGCAGGTCGTCGTCAGTCGTCTGCGCGCCGCGCTGGGGGAGCGCGGCTCGATCTACGTTGGCGAGATCGGCGGGAATCTCTTCACCGAGATCATGATCGACTCGCTGGAGATGCGTGACGATGAGGATTCACTCTTCTTCGCCACCGGTCCGTTGCGCGCCACCTACGATCCGCGCGATATGATCGACAAACGGCTCCGCCTCTCGTACCTCGAGATCAGCCGCCCGGTGGTCCACTTGCGGCGCCACGCCGACCGATCGTGGAACTACAGACACATCTTTCCGTCGTCGAGCAAGCCACCGTCGCTGGTGTCGCGCGCGCGAGTCCAGGAGCGGCGCCTCGGCGATTTCATCGTGGTGGACAGCGCCGTGCTCCGCGGCGGCACCTTCGTGTTGACGGAGCCCTGGTCGCTTCCCGACTCGCTGAAAGGAGAGCGGGCCGATAGTGCGGTGCGCGTGGCGCTCGGCTCGAGCGAGCACGAGATCAGGCGAACCAGGGAAGGGCTCAAGCAGACCAGGCGCTGGACGCGGCTGGAGTTGCGCTCCCCGCACGTTCGCATCGCCGATCCGTCGCGTCGGGGGCGACTGATAGAGGTGGGGCGCCTGGACGTGAACGAGAATGACCCTCCCTTTCGCTTCCGCAACGCGAGGGGCGAGGTTCGCATCCTGGGCGACTCGGTGTGGTTCGAGCTCGCCCACTTCGAGCTCCCGGGATCTGCCGGCCGCGCGCGCGGCAAGGTATGGTGGGGCGGAGATTCGCCAACGCGCTACGACGTCCACGTGATGGGAGATTCCGTTTCGCTTGCCGACGTGGACTGGATTCACCCTTCGCTACCGCACACAGGTGGTGGACGGCTGGAGCTCACCATCCGGAATGCGGAGAGCAACCCGCGGGTCCTGGAGTACGCGATAAGCGAGATGGATGTGCGCTCCACCGGCTCACGGCTCACCGGCGCGATGACCTTCGGCGTGGGTGGGCCGGTGCTGGTGGTGAAGGATGTCGCGGTCGAGGCGGAACCGGTGGACTTCGACCTCCTGCGTACATTCAACGGCGGTCCGTTCCCGGTGGACTGGCAGGGCACCCTCACCGGGCACGTGCGTGGGCAGGGCGGGCGGATCGACAGTTGGCAGGTGGACGATGCGCGTCTCGCCTTCCGCGACAGGCACGTCCCGGGAGCGGTGAGCGAGCTCTCCGCGCAGGGCGGGTTGAACATCCTCTTCCCCTCGCTAGCCCGATTCCAGGGGCTACACGTGGATGTGTACAAGCTCGACCTACGGACGCCACGGTATCTCTTCCCCGATTTTCCACGACTGGCGGGCAGCATCTCCGGTACGGCCACGCTCGACTCCATCTGGACCGACGTGCGCTTCAGCGATGCGGATCTCACACATCACGATGGCCCCGGACTTCCGTCGCATTTCACCGGCGGCGGCCGCATCACATACGGCGAAGAGGAGATGGCGTTCGACGTCGATCTCGATGCGTCGCCAGTATCGCTCACCACCCTCGCGCGCTCGTATCCCGGGCTTGCACTGCGCGGGCCGTATGCGGGACCGATCCGCGCGACCGGCACGCTGGACAGTCTCGATCTTGCGCTGTCGCTCCGGGGGGCGGGTGGCGAGATGGCGGTGGATGGGCACTTCGACCTTGCGGAGCCCGGCTATGCGATGCGCTCGACGGGACGAGTGGCTGCGCTCGACGTCCCTACGCTCTTCGAGCGACCGGAGGCTCCGCACACGCTTCTCAACGGCAGCTTCACGGCTGACGTCCGCGGAGATTCCCTTGCCAACCTCGATGGCGTTGCGGCCATCGCCCTCGACGGCTCGCGGGTGGATTCGCTGGCGGTCGGGCCATCGTGGGCGGCATTGGCATTCGGGGACGGACGCGTGCGGGTGGATTCTCTGCGGCTCGCCTCCAGTGCCGCTCATTTCGAGGCGGTGGGCGCGTTGGGCCTGGCAAGAGGCGTGAACGATACGCTCCATTACAAGGTGCTGGTCGACTCGCTGGGCGGCCTGCGGCCGTACCTCAAGCCTGGCTCGGGTTCCAGAGACATCGACCGGTTCGCTCTCGCGGAGAACGACGGCGGGAGCGCCGATCGGGACCTGCGCGCGATCCGTGATTCGCTCGCCGGAACAATGGCGAGCGATGGCACGCTGTCCGGCAGTGTGGACGAGATGGAATTGCGCGGCGCCCTCACGGGGAGCGACCTCTTTGCTGGCGGAAATCTCGCCCGGTTCCTGGCGGGCCAGTACCACTTCCGCGGCTTTCCGGAATCTCCCAGCGGCGCCCTCACCGTCACTCTGGATTCGGTGCTCGTGGGCGGGGTGCGTCTCGACACGGCCACCTCGACGGTCGCGCTGCGCAGCCGGTCGAGCGGCGCCGTCTCCATGGACGTCGTTAGCACCGATCTACTCGGGAGCTTCCGCGGCTCCGCGCTCGCTGGCTTCGAGCGCACTGGCGACTCCCTGTTGGTGGCGCTCGAGAGCGCGGTTCTGGCGGTGCGCGACCATGTGTGGGCGCTCGCGGGCCCCGCGCACGCGGTGGTCGACACCACTGGGGTAGCGTTGGATTCTCTGGTTCTGCGGCGCGACTCCGGCGGGATGTTCGCGCTGCGCGGTACGTTCCCTACTCACAGCGCTCTCGATGCCGTGTTCACGGTCGACGACGTTCCGTTGGCCGACCTTGGCGCCCTGGCGCAGACAGTCGAACCGCTCTCGGGCAATGCCTCTTTCTCGGCACTTCTGTCTGGTGTGCGCGAACGACCGCTGCTCCAGGCCTCGGGCGAATTCACTGGCCTCCGGTACGGTGATCTGCGCTTTCCCTACTTCACCGTGCGGGGGGACTACGCGGACCGCCGCCTGAGGTCGGCGATGGCGGTCTACAGGAATGGTGATGCAGCGCTCGAGGCCGATGCCACGATTCCCGTGGACCTCGCGCTCATGCAGGTGCCACAGCGCATCCTGGAAGATTCGCTTACCGGCAGCGTGCGCGCTGACAGCGTGGATCTGGCAATCATAGAAGCCATCGCACCACAATTCGACGATGTGAAAGGCGCGGCCTCCACCCACCTGGCCATCGGAGGAACCTGGCGGCATCCAACCCTCTCGGGGCGTGTCCTCGTGAGCGACGGCACGATAGGCGTACCGGGGGCCGGCATCACGCTCCGCGATGTGAACGCTGACCTGGCGTTCGCACCGGAGAGCATTCACATAGCGCGGCTCTCGATGGCGAGCGGGAGCCAATCGAACAGCGAGCTGTCGCTCTCGGGATCGATCGGGGTGCCCGACTACAGAGACAGACGGACCCTGGGATTCGACCTCGCGATGCGGGCTCGCGGCTTCGAGGCCATGAACAAGAAGGCTCTGGCCCGTCTCGAGATCAGCGGAGCGTTGGATCTCGGAGGCACCTTCAAGCGGCCAGTGCTCGGCGGAAGCATGACCTTCGATCGGGGCGCGGTCTACCTCTCCGATCTCAGCCAGAAGCAGGTCGTCAATCTGAACGACCCGGAATTCTTCAACATCGTCGACACCAGCCTCGTGGCCAACCGCGGGCTTCTGGAGGCCCTGCCGCCCGACCTGGACAGCGCGATCACTCACCTGCGAGTGCCGAGCCTGGACGTGCGTATCGGCGACGATGTGTGGCTGCGATCGCAGGAGGCGAACATCAAGCTGGCAGGCAACGTGGAGCTCTCCAAGCTGGGCAACCAGCGCCTCGAGAGCGGCACACTGCGCGTGAGTCGCGGTACCTACCGGCTCGATCTGGGTGTGGTGCAGCGCACCTTCCAGGTGGACAGCGGCTTCGTGACGTTCTACGGTGATCCGCACATACCCGCGGAATTGAATGTCCGCGCCACCTACACGGTTCGGCAGGCGAATCGCGAGAGTGGACAGGACGTGAAGATCGTGGCTCATATCGGTGGCACGCTGGCGCAGCCGCGGCTCGACCTCACGAGCGAGGAGCGCATCCCACTCTCGAACACGGAGATCCTGAGCTACCTCGTGTTCGGCCAGCCATCCTTCGCTCTGGCGGGCGGCAACAGCGAGTCGCTCCGTCCAGTTGCCGCGGCGTTGCTGCCGAGCATGGGTGCCGTGTTAGAACGGGCACTGGCCGACCAGATCAGCTTCATCGATTACGTGCAGGTGCAGACGGGAGGAACGGGGGATCAGTCTGGGACCCAACAGGATGGCGGCACTGCCGCGGGGAACGTCCTGGCAGGCACTCGCATAGGCGTGGGGAAGCAGGTTGGCGAGCGCACCTTCGTGACCGCCAATGCTGGCCTGTGCGGGCTGGGCAGGTCTCAGGCGGGTACGTCGTTCGAGAAGGCGCTGGGGTTCACCGTCGAACACCGGCTGAACGACGGCTTCTCATTGCAGGCGAGCATGGAGCCATCGTCGACCGCCCTGCAGTGCCGCCCGGGGCTCGGTTCCACGGACATCGGGAATCGCCCACCGCAGTACGGGTTCGACCTGTTTCGCGAATGGAGCTTCTGACGGGACGCGTTCTCCTCGTCATCAACCCGGCCGCCAGGCGTGCGGCGGCGTCGCTGCGTGCGGCGCTCCGGGAATTCCGGACTGCCGGGGTGCAGTGCGATGTGCTGCGCACCGAGCGGCCTGGACATGCAGCGGAGCTCGTGTGCCAGCGCCCCAGCGAGTGCGCAACCGTGTTCGTCCTCGGCGGTGATGGGACGGTGATGGAGGTGATGGGCGCGCTGGCCCACTCGGGCGTAGCGGTGGGCATCCTTCCCGGCGGCACGGGAAACCTCGTGGCGCGCTCACTCGGTATTCCTCTCTCCATCCCGACCGCGGTTCGACGTCTGCTCGGTGGCCATCCGACCACGATGGATCTCGGCGTTCTGGATTCGGGACGCTACTTCGCGTTCTCCGCGGGCGCCGGGGTGGACGCTCGCATGATCGCGGAGACCACGGCTGTGCGGAAGCGCACCTTCGGCACGGCGGCCTACGCTCTCACCGCGCTGCGCGCCACGCTGGCCCCGCGGCCGTTCCACGTCCGCGCCGTGGTTGACGGCGATGCGGTGGAGCGCGACGCTCCAGCCGTCATGGTGGCCAACCTGGGCGGAGTCATGAACGACCTGATCGTACTTGGCCCGGGCATACGCAGCGACGATGGCCGGTTGGATCTGTGCTTGTTCTCGCCTTCGCACCGGATGCAAGCGCTGGCGGTTGGATGGCGGCTTCTCCGCAAGCGGTTCGACCCCCATCCAGCTCTCCTCTACCGCCCCGGACGAACGTTCAGAGTCGAATGCGATCCGCCTCAGCTCTATCAGGCCGATGGGGAGATCCTGGGTACCACACCCTTCGAGGCGCACGTGGACCCCGGTGCGGCCACGGTACTCATTCCTGGTGCGTGATCGGCGGGGCGGCTCGCGCGTCCGTGAATAGATGCATATGTTTCTGGAGCTTGCTTCCCTCCCTGTATCTGCACCATAGCGTCGATGACAGACACTGCCGACGGCCAGAGCACCAGCGAGTTCGACGATCTGGCGCTACTCGACGGCCTACCGCCTGACAAGGCGATGGCCGTGCGCGAGCTCCTGCGCCAACGTCTCAACCTGGGTGAGCGGTGCCGTCGTGTGATAGAGACCACGAGCGATGCCATCGTCATCACCGATCGCGACCGCGCAATAATCTTCGCCAATCCCGCCGCACACGCACTCTTCGGTTTCCCCGGGTCCTCCCTCATCGGAATGCCGGTGGCTGATGTGCTCCCACCTGAAGCGCGCGATCATGTGGCGGCGTACGAGAGCGCGGCTCTCGATGGCGCGCCGCAGCGATACGAGACGGATGTGCTGCGCGCCGATGGCGAACGGCGGATAGTATCGGTGAGCACTGCACCGCTGCGCGATGGGGCTGAGGTGAGCGGGGTGGTAGCTTCATTGCGCGACATAACGGGCGAACGGCGCGCGCGGGACGCGACGGCGCTCCTGGAAGCGCGCTACGAGCGACTTCTGGAGATGGCGCCTGATGCGATCTTCACGCTCGACATGGATGGCCGCTTCACCTCGGTGAATCGCGCGTTCGAGCGTGCGATCGGAAGGGAGCGTTCGGAGCTCGTGGGCATGAGCTTCGATCAGGTGCTCGACGCTCCGGAGCGCGTTCTGGCCGATGAGCTCTTCCGCACCACCGCCGGCGGTCACGGTGGTAAGGCCGAGTTGCGGTACCGCAACGCTCTCGGTGAGCTGTGCACGGGCTCCGTCACCGCGACGCCGACGGTGGAGGATGGCGCGGTAACCGGCGTGCTGGGTATCGTGCGCGATGTCACCGGTGAACGACGTCTGGCCGACCAGCTCCTCCAGCGCGAGAAACTGGCGGCGGTGGGGCAACTCGTGAGCGGCGTGGCGCACGAGCTGAACAACCCGCTCGCCGGAGTCATGGCGTTCGCTCAATTGCTCGAGGCCGCGCCAGGCACTGTCGAGGAGCAACGCGATGCGGTACGTACGATTCACAAGGAAGCCAAGCGCGCGGCCAGGATCGTGTCGAACCTGCTGCTGTTCGCGCGCGAGCGCAATCCGGAGCGCACGAGTACCGACATGAACTCGGTGATGCTCGACGCGCTGGAGCTCCGGCGTTACGTGCTTCGTACCCAGCAGGTGGAGGTGGTCACGGACTTCGATCTGTCGCTTCCGCCCGTCTGGGCCGATCCATTCCAGCTCCAGCAGGTAGTGCTCAACCTTGTTACCAACGCCGAGTTCGCGCTCAAGGAGATCAGCGGCCCCAAGATCATGACCTTCCGCACGCGCCGCGTGGGCGAGCGCGTGGTGGCCAGCGTTACCGATAACGGTCCCGGAATTCCGAGCGACGTGGTCGACCGGATCTTCAATCCGTTCTTCACCACCAAGGAGGTGGGGGAAGGTACGGGGTTGGGTCTCTCGATCTCGCATGGAATCATACGCCAGCACGGCGGGCAGATCACGGTGGAGACGTCCCCTGGCCATGGCGCTGCGTTCTCGATCGAGCTGCCGCTATCGCCGCGCGCGAGGGCAGAGATACGGTCCGGAGCAGAGGTGGAGGAACATCACGCCGAGGCTGGCTACGTCTTCCTGATCGTGGACGACGAGCCCTCCATCCGGCGCGCCGTGGTTCGCTACCTGGAGCGTGAAGGGCACGCCGTCGACATGGCGGCGACAGGCAGCGAGGCACTCGCGCGCATGGCGCTCAAAAGGTATGATGCCATCCTGCTCGATCTCCGGATGCCCGATACGGCGGGCGGTGGGGTGTATGCTCGCTTGTTGGAAAGCGACCCCGAGCATGCCGCTCGCGTGGTCTTCGCCACCGGCGATGTGGAGAGCGATGAGTCGAGGGAGTTCCTGCGGGCGGCACGACGGCCCTACCTGACCAAACCTTTCATGCTGCCGGCTGTGGCTCAGCTACTCTGTAGTGTGGCAGCAGGCCGGGATATGCCGGAAACACGCGCGAGCTGGCGCCGAACCATTGTCTCTGATGACTGAGCTCAAGGAACACGATGGGATGATCTGCCGCTCCTGTGGGCGTGAGGAGCGTGCGTCGGAGGGTTATCCGTGCGCCGGCTGCGGCACGTTCATCTGCCTCATGTGCACCTTCCGCGGCGTCGTCCTGTGCGGAAAGTGCGACAGAGAGCACATTCGCCCACCGAGTGCCGGGTCCGCAGAGTGAAGGTGGGTGAAGTGGTGGTGTTCGCGCTGCCACTCTGGCGGTGGATTCTCATGGCGGGAGTTGACCGGTGAGTGGGCCTCTGTCGTTCGTGGTGCGCGCGGCGGTAGCGCCCATCAATGCGGAACCTAGTCTGCGCAGTGAGCAGGTTTCGCAGACTCTCGCGGGACACTTCCTCGTTGGTCTCGAGGAACGCCCCTCATGGCTGCGTGTCAGAGCGCGGGATGGGTACGAGGGCTGGGTGAATCGCGGCTATCTGAGCGCCGCGGCCGAGCGCGATTCAGCCGCGCACTCCAGCGCCGGCCGCGTCTCGCTGGGCTGTACCGTGCGCGATCCTGACGGCAGCGAACGCGCTCTCCCGTTGGGTGCAGTGCTGACAGGCGATGTGCTGGTGGAGAACGGATGCGCGCTCACACCACAGGAGCTACGCGAACGCTTTCCGACAGAGCCAGACGCCATAGCCCGCAGCGCTCGCGGGCTCTTCGCGGGCGCGCCATACCAGTGGGGCGGGATCACGCCGTGGGGCGCCGACTGCTCTGGCTTCGTGCAATCCATCTTCGGCCTGCACGGCATTCAGTTACCGCGCGATGCCAGTCGGCAGGCGGAGCTGGGTACGCCGGTGGTGGATGGGATTTCGGCTCTGCGCCCGGCCGACCTGCTGTTCTTCTCCGAACGCCCCGACCAGCGCGCCACCCACGTCGCCCTGGCCCTCTCACCCAACAGCTTCGCACACGTGGCCCTCGGTCGTGGCGGCCACGCGGTAGAACACCTCGATGATCCAGCGGACCCCTACGTGGTCCAGCTCATGGGGCGTTGCACGGGGGTGCGGAGGCTGTAACTACGGGGTTCAGGGGGCAGGGTTCAGGGTTCAGGAA
>DATCXG010000458.1:0-3198 GCA_036565945.1 Gemmatimonadaceae bacterium | reverse complement strand
CCCACTGCTGCCTCCCGTAGGAGTCTGGGCCGTATCTCAGTCCCAATGTGGCTGGCCATCCTCTCAGACCAGCTACCCGTCATAGCCTTGGTGGGCCGTTACCCCTCCAACTAGCTGATAGGCCGCGAGCCCCTCCCCCGGCGCCCTGGTTGCCCAGGGCTTTCCTCTCCTCGAGATGCCTCGAAAAGAGCGAATGCGGTATTACCCGGCCGTTGGGCCGACTATTCCCCACCGGTGGGGCAGGTCGCTCACGTGTTACGCACCCGTTCGCCGGTGACTACCAGCCGAAACCGATAGCCCCCTCGACTTGCATGTGTTAAGCACGCCGCCAGCGTTCGTCCTGAGCCAGGATCAAACTCTCCAATAATTGAAAAGTCCAAATGGCTCTTCGTAACGTTGCCATGCTCACGCATGACAATGTCCGAATCACTAAAAATTGTTCAGGTCTGAACTCTCCCTCTGGCCCTGAACGAGCCCGAGATCAACGAGTCCGCCTCGCACAATCTTCTCTCACATCAGTTTTCAAAAAGCTCGAGTGTCGCTTTCCGCGACAGCCCTTAATAGTACCTAATCTCATGCTCCAAGTCAAGCCCGGCAACTCACTTACCCTGCCGCCAAACCCGACCCGCGACGGCCATCAGACCGCCTCCACCACCACTCAAAATCGTCGCTACGGACATTTTCAGTGGCAGCCAACCATTGTACAACCCCAGCCGTGCTGAGTCAACCCCCTGCCTCGATTCCGGCAGGCTAGCACTCGTACTCCGCGCACATGACTCGCGCACATCCGGGGAACATCAATTCTAGACGGGCCAACGCCCCACTTCAAGGGGGAGCGCCACCTCGATTTCGCTACCACAACCAACTGACGCACGCACCGCCACCCTACGGCTTAGACACCGCCCAGTGCGGCTCTTCCGCCCACTTCTCCGCCACGAAAAAGTCCGGTGAAAGCTCCACCCCCGCACGCCAGTCGCTGTACTCCTCTGTCTGCCGTGCCGCACCGCCGGCGTACATCGCCACCTTCGTCGCCAGCCAGCCGCCCCCCACCTCCACGTAATCGTCGAGATGGATGTCCAACGGCTCCGGCCGCCCCGAGGCGCTCGCATCCCCCGACGGCGCCAGCACCATGCGCAGCAGGATCAGACGATCGGCGTCTACCCAGAACTGGGCCGAGCTGAGGTCGCTCGTGTCGCGCGCCCCCACCACGAACACCGGCCGGCCCCGCCAGCTATCACTGCGCACGCGACCCATGTCGATCCCCAGCGGCGCGAGCTGCGCCATCGTGCGCTCCACAGGCTGCGTGTAGACACCGATCACGAAGGGAAGGAATGGATTCCCGTCCGCGGACTTCCGCTCCACCTTCCCCGCTCGCACGACGTAGACGCTGTCAGCCGTGTACATCACGCCGTTCCCCTCGGAAGGTTCACCGAAGTCGATGCGCAGGCGATCCGGAGCCATCACGGACTCGTACCAGGTGGAGACGTTCCGAGTCCCGTCGCGCCGGACCACCGTCGTGCGCTGCGTGAAGATCAGCGTGTGAAACCAGGGCGTGCCGCTCGACCACCGGCCGTGCATGCGCTGCAGCAGCTCGCGCCCCGACGATGGAAGCGCAGTGTCACGAGCGGCTCTGGGCCTCGCGGCGGCTACGGCCTCCTGCGCGACTGCACCCCGCACCGAGGACAAGAGCGCCGTCAGAACTCCCAGTGCGGCGAGCCCGGCGAGCGCGATCGCTAGCACGATGCGGCGCGGCGCGGTGGGGCCGGCGCGGAGCTCGCGCCGATCGACGCTCGACGCTGTCCACGTGGGCTCGACGCAGTACTCGGAATGGCTATCGCTGAGATGCATTGTCATGGCCCTCGGTCCTGGCTCTCTGCCCGGGTGAATGTCACCTGCTTCGCGTCGGGAGAAGCTCGCTTCCTCCCCGTTGGATGAGAAGAGGGGCGCAATGGGTTGCCCCATTACGCCCCTCAGTGCGCCCTGTAGGAATCGAACCTACAACCTAATGATTAAGAGTCATTTGCTCTGCCAGTTGAGCTAAGGGCGCATTCCCTATTTCGAACTTACGCGCCAGGCAGGACTCGAACCTGCGACCCACAGCTTAGAAGGCTGTTGCTCTATCCACCTGAGCTACTGGCGCTTCTCCACTCGCAGGCCGGCACTCAGAACCCCCTCGTCCTCCCTGTCCCTTTCCCGCCGGATTGACCTGCCAGGTCGGGGCGACCGGATTTGAACCGGTGACCTCCTGCTCCCAAAGCAGGCGCGATACCAGGCTACGCTACGCCCCGCACAGTCTACGAACATACTGCGACCGGCGCATCAGGTCAACTCCACTCATGCACGGCAGTTACGAGCTGCGCGAACGCCCTGCCGCGATGGCTCACGCGCTCCTTCGCCGCTCGGTCGAGCTCCGCGAAGGTCACGCTCGATCCCTCGAGCTCGAAGAGCGGATCGTAGCCGAAGCCGCCCGCACCGCGCGGCGCACGAAGTATCCGCCCGGCGCATTCACCTCGAAATACTCGCTCACGCTCAGCATCCACATACGCCGCGACGCACACGTAGCGACCTCGCCTATCGCCCGCGCTCGTCCCTCCCGATCCGTCGGCTTCCACCCTCGCGAGCTCCGAGAGGAGCTTCGCGTTGTTGGCCGCATCGAGCGCGAGCCCGGAAAGATCCGGCCGCGCGCTCCAGCGCTTGCTGTGGACGCCGGGCTGGCCGCCGAGCGCGAGCACCTCCAGACCCGAATCGTCTGCCACCACCGGGAGCGAGCGCCCCGAGCGCTCGAAGAAGTGACGGGCCTTGGCGAGCGCATTCGCCTCGAAGGTATCGAAGCACTCGAGCGTATCCTCCGTGGCGCGATCCTCGGGCATCCCCGCCGCATCGAGATCGAGCACATCGATGCCGGCCGCCCGGAAGATTGGCCTGAGCTCGCGCAACTTGTCCTGGCTGCGCGTGGCGAGCACTATCGCGCGCGCGGGCGTGCCACGGCTCACGGAGCGAGCGCCGTTGCCTGTCTGGACAGCAGCTCCCCGATACCGCTGCTCGCGAGATCGAGGAGCCGGTCGAGCGTACCGCGGTCGAAGGTCGTGTGCTCACCCGTTCCCTGCACTTCCACGAACTCGCCGTCGCTCGTCATTACCACGTTCATGTCCACCCCGGCGCGCACATCCTCGGGATAATCGAGATCGAGCCGCGGCT
>DATCXG010000451.1:0-2560 GCA_036565945.1 Gemmatimonadaceae bacterium | reverse complement strand
GCCGTTGAGCGCGAGTCGATCCTGGTGAAGGTGCGTGCTTCGGTGGCAAGCCGCGCGGCGATCATCGCCGTCGTCGATGCGTTCGAGGCGAGGACCTCAGACGTGGGGACCGACACGATGATCGTCGAACTGAGCGACACTCCCGCCAATGTGGAGAGCTTCGTCTCCGTCCTGCGCCCCTTCGGAATCCAGGAGATCATGCGCAGCGGCCGCATCGCCATGACGCGAGGAGCTCACACTCGCCAGGCGCGCGCCAACGTAGCCACCAGTGGTGCAGGCAACGTCGGTGGCCGCACGCGTCCGCAACTCGCTCCCACGGATGGGATGAACTGGCCCGCTGCTCTTCCCAGCGACGTCCCCGGTCGTACTCCCAACCACCAGCCCACCGCTCAAGCCGACGGCGTCTCCTGAGCGTGGGCGACGGGGGCACGTTTCTGATTCCTAGCCCGAACTGCGAGAGCAACCACGGAGGCACCGAGACACGGAGGAACTGCTTAACGGCTCTTACCTGCAGCACGGAGAACGGAAGGCGAACGGCAAGCGAGAACTGCAAGAGAGAACTGCAACGGCTTGAACCACGAAGGCACGGAGACACGGAGGGAACTGCAACTGCAGAAGACAAGGCAACAGCAAAAGCCGGTGTTTTGGGGGATCGCATTCGGGCCTCATCTCCCGAGGCGAGCGGGAGCCGGAGGCAAAGTGCAGTTCCCAAAGCTTTTCGCTTCTCTCCGTGCATCCGGGCCTCCGTGGTTCAAGCAGTTCCCCAAGCTTTTCTACTTCTAGCCGTTGCAGTTGGCAGTTGCCGTTGTAGTTCCTCTTGCAGTTCTCGCTTGCCGTTCTCCTTCCGTTCTCCGTGCTGCAGGTAAGAGCCGTTCGGCAGTTCTACGCGAACCCCGATCGCTCATGTCCGCAGCAATCCATTATCCGGTATTCTCGCTCCACTGACAGCGATCTCAGATTTTCTTCTCTATCACCCATGTCTCCACATATTCTGATTTTCGATACGACCCTGCGAGATGGCGAGCAGGCGCCGGGTTGCACCATGACGCTGGACGAGAAGCTGGAGGTGGCGCGCCAGCTCGCGCGGCTCCGTGTCGACATCATAGAGGCGGGGTTCCCGGCCGCATCGCCCGGCGACTGGGAAGCCGTGCACGCCATCGCGACCGAAGTCGGTGTGGCCGGCGGGCCGGTGATCTGCGGGCTCGCCCGGGCCAACCGGGCGGACATCGACCGCTGCAACACCGCTACCGAGCCCGCCGCGCGCAGACGCATCCACCTATTCCTCGCGACGTCGGACATTCACATGCGGCACAAGCTCCGCATGACGCGCGCCCAGGTGCTCGAGACCACTGCCGAGATGGTGCGCTACGCGCGCACCCTGTGCGACGATGTGGAGTTCTCCCCCGAGGACGCCAGCCGATCGGATCCTGCGTTCCTCCACGAAGTGCTCCACGCCGCCGTCGCGAGCGGAGCCGGCACGCTCAACATCCCCGACACGGTGGGCTACGCCACGCCCGACGAGTACGCGGCGCTCATCCGCGGAATTCGCGAGCAGGTGGTGGGTGCGCGCGATGTGGTTATCTCCGCTCACTGCCACGACGATCTGGGACTCGCCGTGGCCAATTCGCTGGCCGCTATCCAGGCTGGTGCGCGCCAGGTGGAGTGCACGGTGAACGGACTCGGCGAGCGCGCCGGGAATGCGTCGCTCGAGGAAGTGGTGATGGCGCTCCACACGCGCCGCGCTCTATTCGGGCTGGCCTCCGAGGTGGAGACGCGGGAGCTCTCGCGTACATCCAGGCTGGTGTCGTCGTGCACCGGCGTGCAGGTGCCGCCCAACAAGGCCATCGTTGGCGCCAACGCCTTCGCCCACGAGGCGGGCATTCACCAGGATGGGGTGCTGAAGAATCGGCTCACCTACGAGATCATGAGCGCCGAGACAGTCGGCCTGGATGGCAACATCCTCGTGCTGGGGAAGCACTCCGGCCGTCACGCCTTCCGGAAGCATCTCGAGGCGATGGGCTACGAGCTGGCCGATGAGGAGCTGCGGAGTGCTTTCGCGCGCTTCAAGGATATCGCCGACCGGAAGAAGCTGCTCGATGAGCGCGACATCGAGGCCATAGTCTCGGGCGAGACGCGTCGTTCGGTGACGATCTACGCGTTGGAGCATGCCGCCGTAACCTGCGGCACTCATCTTCTGGCGACCGCTATCGTCCGGCTGAAGGGCCCCGACGGCGCGCTACACGCGGCGTCGGCGCAGGGCAGCGGCCCAGTGGACGCGGTATGCCGAGCGATCCACGAGATCGTGGATGCGGAGGAGGGCGGTGGTAGCGATGCCGAGTTGGTGGAGTTCGTGGTGAGCGCCATCACGGAGGGACTCGATGCCGTTGGCGAGGTGACCATGCGGCTCAAGGAGCACAAGCCAGGTGCTGAGAGCCTTCCTTCGTCCCAGCGCATCGCCGCTACCGGGGATCGCAGAGCCCACGTCTTCAGCGGGTACGGCGTGCACACCGACGTGATCGTGGCCACCGCCGAGGCTTACCTCGGTGCGCTCAACAAGCTG
>DATCXG010000425.1:0-3464 GCA_036565945.1 Gemmatimonadaceae bacterium | reverse complement strand
GCTCCGGGCCTGGCGCTCCGTTCGGGCTCGGTCGCCTTACTCGCTGACGAGGCTACTTCCTCGGCGCTGCCGGGCGCCGGCCGCCAGAACCACACCGACCAGTCGTCGCCGGCGTGCTCGAGCGACTCGTGCACGAAGCCGCGCTTGCTCAGTACGGCGAACAGCGGCACGGGCTCGAAGGTAGCTCGGAGGCGCAACACTTCGCCCGCGTTCAGAGCGCCGACCGCAGCCATGATTTTCGAGAAGGGCTCGTTTCCAGAGCGCAGATCCTCACGGACGTCGATCTCCACGACTGGAGCGTCCGGCGGCCGGGTGGGAGTCGGGGTGGGGGTGGGCGATGCGGTGCTCGCTCCACCACGCGGCTCGCCCGCCTCTTTCGCGTCGGCCGATCCATTCGCTGTTGCTCCTGGCCCAGTCGCGGCATCCGGGACGGTGATTCCCAGCGCGGCGTTCAGGTCGCGCAACAGCACATCGGCGGAAATACCAGCCGTGCGTGCCGCCTGCTCGACCGTGATCAGCCGCGCCATCACGCGGCGCATGGCCTTGTTCCGCAGCTTGGAGAAGTGGGGCGCGTGCTGCACGAAAACGTCTACCAACGATTCGTCGCGTTTGAGCACGTCGCTCACGCGGTCGGTCGGCGCTATGGGAACCGCCGAAGGCTGTGTGGTCATGATTACTTCCCTCCAAAGGCGACGCGCGCGATCTGGCTCGCGAACAGCAGCACGCTCGCCAGGAACAGCACACCCCCTGCGCGCACGACGTGCGGCATGGCCATGCCTATACCTGCGGCCAGAATCACTACGCCGGATGCCATGAGTCCGAGTTGCACGTGTGCGACTCGTGCGGAATACATCTGGGCCACCGTGGGCAGGGGGGTGCTACCTCCCTTGGCCACGCGGCCGCGATACCGCGCCGTCCAGGCAAGAAGCGGCACGATCTTGTAGAAGAGCCCTACCACGAACATGATGACGCCGCCGAGCAGGCCGACCACCAGATACATGGTCGCGATCCGCACGTGCGCGCTGCCGGCTACCAGCAGAACAGCCCCCAGCACCGCTGCCGCGGCGAGGAATCCGAGCGCGGTCATGGCGAAGCGCATCCCGATGTCGATCTTCTTGCGTATGCGGACGCGGTAGAAGCAGTACGCCTGCCAGAGGAAGCAGCCAACTCCTCCCTCGATCAGCGCGGCTCCTATCCACGTCACAGGCGCGGTACTGGTCAGGAGTCCGATGGCGAGAGCCAGGACGCCCGTGGCGAGCAGCGTGAGCGATCGCCTGGTCCAGCGCGTGTCGGCGCCATGTGCGAGCAGGAACATCGGCAGGAGCCGGTGCGATACGCCCACCATCATCATGAGCGCCCACCCGACGATCGCCACGTGCAGGTGCGTGGCCAACACCTGGAGACGTGCCGCCGCGATGAAGCCCGTGTGCAGGTTGTGCAGCAGGATGATCCCGAGCACGAGCGTCGAGGTGAGGAACGAGATCGCCAGCACTATGGCCGCCCAGGTCACGTCGCGGGAGCGCGCACGCGGCAGCGTGGCCGCGATGTTGCCCACGGCGAGCACCACGCCGATTGTTATGAGCGCGATGCCTGTGTGGTGCAACGACGTATTGCTGCTAGCTATACCGGCGACGAAGAATCCCACGCCGGGCGCGAAGGTGAAGAAGCTTGCGTGAGCGACGCGGGGCGATCGGATCGGAGCGCCGAGCGCGACGGGCAGCAACTGGCAGAGCGCTCCGAAGATCGTGGTCGTGAGCCAGCCGAGCGTGAAGAGGTGCGTGATGCCGGCCACGTGCGGCGATGAATACGCGCCAATCGCCAGCTCGGGGGCTACCCACACCAGGCCGGTCGCGCCGGCGATCAGGTACAGCATCGCGGCGGCAAAGTGCTCGCCGGCCAGAGGGATGGCGCTGGCTGATGGCGAGGCCATGCCACCAGGCCCGCCGGCTGGCGGGCCCGCGGGCGGCTGCGCCGACCGTGGTGGCACGGCGGTCGTCATGACTGCTCCTCCTCCGCTGGGACGCTGGATACGTGCTGCCAGCCGAGCGCACCAGCGATCTTCTGCGCGATCTGATTGAACGCCATGCCGGACGCGCTGTCTGGACGTGCCACCATGGTCGGCACTCCCGCGTCGCCTTCGACCACTATCGTCTTGTCGAACGCCACCTCGCCCAGGAACGGAACCTTCAGTTCTTCCGCCACGGTGAAGCCGGCACCATGTCCGAACAGGCCGCTCATGTTCTCGACCACGCCGAGCACGGGCACCTTGAGCGTGCGGAACATCTCGGCAGCCTTGCGCGCTTCGGTGGCGGCCACTCGCGGTGGCTGCGTCACTATCACCGCGCCGGAGAGCGGGACTGCCTGTGCGAGGCTGAGCGGGATGTCGCCCGTGCCCGGAGGAAGGTCGACCACCAGCACGTCGAGCTCTGGCCAGGCCACACCATGCGAGAACTGCTTGACGGCCTTCGAGACCATTGGCCCGCGCCAGATCGCTGGTGAGCCCTCGCCCAGGAAGAAGCCGAAGCTGATTATCGGCAGGCCGTGTGCCTCGAGCGGGATGATGTGCTTGTCGGGTGTCACGCGTACCCGCGAGGAACCGTCCTCGATGCCGAGGAGGATCGGCAGGCTCGGCCCGTAGATGTCGGCATCGAGCAGGGCCGCGCGCAACCCGCCACGGATCAGCGCCAGCGCGATGTTGACCGCTACTGTACTCTTGCCCACCCCGCCCTTACCGGCACCCACCGCGATCACGTGCTTCACGTTGGTGAGCCCCGCCTGTTCGGACCACGGGTCGGAGGCTGTTGCGTGTGACTTGGAAGTGGGCTTGGCAGCCGGAGCGACGATCTCCACGGCTACCAACGTGGCGCCGAGTGGGGTGAGAGTATCGGTGATGCTCGTCTCGAGCTTGGACCGGGTACTGGGATCGGGCGTGCGGAGTGCGAGCTGTACCTTCACGCGTCCGTCGCACACGCTGACGTGCTGCACCATCCCGAACGACACCAGGTCGCGGGTGAGACCTGGGTACATCACGTTACGCAGCGCGTCGGTGATCACCTCAGCCGTGAGCTCTGTTGACTGGGTTGAAAGCTCGTCCTGCATCTTCTGGGGCATCCTGGTCAATGGTATACGAATGATCGTCACGCACCGGTCTCGCCGATGTGACGGTTGTCTCACACAGGATCATACACGGTGGGCGAGATTGCCGGCCGGGTGCGCGTGCATGTCCGTCTGTCCGAGTTGCTATGTTTAGCCTCACTTGCCACGCTCCAGGAGCGAGGCGTGGCGCTTTTCATCGATCGGAGGACGGATGCCTTACGATGAGCGGTTCGTCACCCCCATGCGCGAGGAGCTCACGAGGCTCGGGGTGAAGGAGATGCGGACAACGGAAGAGGTGGACGCCACGCTGAAGGACGCGCGCGGCACGACGCTGGTCGTCGTGAACTCCATCTGCGGCTGCGCGGCGC
>DATCXG010000418.1:0-11643 GCA_036565945.1 Gemmatimonadaceae bacterium | reverse complement strand
CCGCCGTAATTGCTGGGGAGCGGTAGATCGCCATGTCGATCACCATCCGGCCACCGGAAGAGCAGGACATCGAAGGGATCTTCGCCTGCCTCCGTGACTACCGCCTTCACCCGCTCGGGGATGGATCCACCGCCGACCCCGACTTCCCGGCGGATGCGCTGCTCTCGGTGCGGAATCAGATCGCCGAGATCGACCTCGAGGCTCGCTGCTTCGTTGGCGTGCGGGACGGCCGCATCCTCGGCTTCTGCTGCTGGGGGTGGAGCGATCGCGCCGAGCGGCACGCCAAGACGGTGCTCATCTCCGTGAGCGAGAGCGCGCGCGGGCTGGGAGTGGGCTCGCTCCTGCAGCACGCCAGGACGGATGACATGTGGGCCGCCGGTGCCGAGGAGATCCATACGTGGAGCGACGATCCCCGGTCGATTGCCTGGTACGAGCGGCACTTCGGATACCGTCTTGCGGGATGGGAGCCGATAAGGCATTCGCTGCACCGCTTCCGCTGGCGTGAGCGCACATGGTGGGCTCTACACCGCGGCTTCCCCGAGCGCGACCGACTCGCGCACCTGGTGCTCGCGCGATCCGCCGTCGCGAATCAGAACAAGGAGAATCAGTGACGTATCCCGCGTCCCCAGCCACGCAGCGCCGCGGCGTCATCGTGAACCTGTGCCCCACAGGCATGGTTCCACAGAAGGCCATGACCCCTCATGTGCCGATCACGCCGCAAGAGGTGATCTGCGACGTGACCGCATGCATCGCGCGCGGCGCGAACATGGTGCACCTGCACGCGCGTGACGACCAGGGACAGCCGCATTATTCTCGCGAGATCTACGCGCGGCAGATCGCCGGGATCCGTGAATCGTGCCCCGACATCACCATCTGCGTCTCGCTGAGCGGCCGCAATTTCAGCGCGTTCGAGCAGCGTGCCGACCCGCTCGCGCTGTGCGGCTCGCTGCGTCCGGATATGGGGAGCCTCACCCTGGCCTCGCTCAATTTCTCGGGGCAGGCCAGCGTGAATGCTCCCGATACCGTGCGCCGTCTGGCGGAGACCATGGTGGAGCACGATATCACGCCCGAGCTCGAGGTGTTCGATGTGGGGATGGTGAACTACGCCCACTACCTCATCGACAAAGGGGTACTGCGACCGCCATACTACTTCAACATCCTGCTCGGCAATATCGCCAGCGCGCAGGCGACGCCGGCGCAGTTGGCTGCCATCCTGAGCGCGCTCCCCGAGAACTCGATCTGGTGCCTGGCCGGCATAGGACGCCAGCAGCTCGCCGCGAACACGCTCGGGCTCCTCTACGGAGACGGTGCGCGGGTGGGGGTGGAGGACAATATCTGGTACGATGACGCGCGTACCAAGTTGGCCACCAACGGCCAGCTCGTCACGCGCGTGGTGGAGCTCGCGCGAACTTTTCAGAGGATCCCCGAGACGCCCGCGGAGGTTCGCGCACGCCTCGGCATCCAGCCCCTCTGAGGCAGTTGGTCGCGCGCATCTCCCGCTCCAGCATCGAGCCGGCTGCCGGTACACCGCTACGCGCCCCACATAAATCTTCCGAGACTCCCCAACGGCACCTATGACGGACCTGGCCATACACCCTACCGAGCTCGCCGAGGAGCCGCGGCGGTCGTTCACGGGCGATCTGCGCGTGATCGCCGTGGACGAGATCTGGCGTTATCGCGAGCTCCTCTACCAGCTGATGCTGCGCGACGTCCGAATCCGCTACAAACAGGCGGTGATGGGCTTCGCGTGGGCCGTCTTCATGCCGGGACTCATCGTGCTCGCGGGTACGCTGGTTCGCTTCGCCATGGCCTACGTGGGTGGGGAGAAGGTAGTGATGAGCGAGATCGCCGGGATGGCCGTCAAGGCGATTCCCTGGGCATTCTTCGTGGGCGCCATCGGCTTCGCGACCGCGAGCCTCACTGGCAACCTCGCGCTCGTATCGAAGATCTACTTCCCGCGCGAGGTCCTGCCGCTCTCCGCGACGCTAGCGCAGTGCTTCGACTCCACGATCGGCGCGATCACCTTGGGGCTCGCACTGCCCTTTCTCGGCGTGCACTACAGCGCATCGCTCCTCTGGGTACCGCTCCTGACGCTGCTCATCTTCCTCTTCACCGCCAGCGCCGCCCTCTTCCTGAGCTGCGCCAATCTGTTCTTCCGCGACGTCAAGTACATCGTGCAGGTGCTGCTGACCTTCGGGATATTCTTCACGCCGGTCTTCTTCGAGCCACGGATGTTCGGTCAGATCGGGGGGCGGATCATGTTACTCAACCCGCTCGCGCCGCTGCTCGAAGGGATGCGCCTGAGCATCGTTGATGGGCACAACCTGGCCACACCGCTCATGCACGCGGCGGCGAACGGACCAGCATTTCTCGTCTGGAGCCCCTGGTATCTGGCGTACAGCGCACTCTGGGCGGTACTCGGGTTGGTGGCGAGCGCCCTTCTCTTTCACCGCGCCGAAGCGGTGTTCGCTGAATACGTCTGAGACACGCCAATATGCCGACCGCCAGCATCGAGTTTCATAACGTCTGGAAGAAATTCCAGCGCGGCGAGCTGCACGACAGCCTGCGCGACCTCATCCCGGCGCTGGCCAAGCGCCTCGTGGGGCGCGCGCCCCAGCGCGACAAGCTCTCGCGCGGCGAGTTCTGGGCGGTGCGCGACGTGTCGTTCACCGTGCAGCCGGGCGAAGCGCTCGGGATCATCGGCCCCAACGGCGCGGGCAAGTCGACCATCCTCAAGCTTCTCACACAGATCCTGGTCCCAACGCGCGGTCGCTGTCTGATCCACGGTCGCACGGGAGCACTCATAGAGGTAGCTGCAGGTTTCCACCCCGACCTCACGGGACGAGAGAACGTCTACCTGCAGGGCGCGATCATGGGAATGCGACGCGCCGAGATCACGCGTCGCTTCGACGAGATCGTGGACTTCGCCGAGATCGAGCAGTTCATCGACACACCAGTCAAACGCTATTCCAGCGGCATGAACGCGCGGCTCGGCTTCGCCATCGCGGCGCACATCGACCCCGATGTGCTGGTGATAGACGAAGTGCTCGCCGTGGGCGACATCCGCTTCCAGCAGAAGGCGTTCGACCGGATCAAGGCCATGTGCACCAGCGGAATCCCGGTGGCCATCGTCTCGCACCAGCTCGAGCGAATCGCCTCGCTCTGTACCCACGCGCTATTACTCGACCGCGGGCGCCTGGTCCAGATGGGCACGCCCACCGAGTGCATCGAGAGCTACCTCCACAACGAATGGACCTCCGAGATCTCGGATGGCGGGGCATCACCCACGACGATCGAGACGCTCACGCTCATGCCCCGCACCTCGTCCCCGCTCTCGGGCGATCGCGTGCGCTTCCGGCTCACCGGCACCGTATCCGGCTCGATTTCCGGCCCGCGCTCATGCAGTCTGCGGGTGCGCGCGATGAACACGGGGAAGACCCTCTTCGCCGCCACCACGCAGCAATGCGGCATCACGCTACCGGAAGACGGACCTTTCGAGATCGAGCTGGAGCTCCAGTTCAACGTGCCCCATGGCGTCTACTCCATCGAGACATCGGTGTGGGATCGCGCCACTCACCGCGATGTGGCGCGAGGACCAGCCGTCACGCTGCAGATCCTGGAGGGTCAGTCGTTCTTCGGTAGCGTGCACATGCAGCCCAGTATGCGACTCCTCCCCGCTCATCTCGCCCAGGCACATCCGGCATCATGAGCTCACGGGCGCCCAGTGACAGGCCGATACTGGACTCGACACCAATACGGCTGATCGCTTCTCTACAAGCGACCATAGACGCAGTCCTGCGACCCATCCTGGCCCGCGCGAGTCGCGTGGCTCTCATCGATTTCCCGGCGCACTCCAACGTAGGCGATAGCGCGATCTGGCTCGGCACCCTCGCTTATCTGCGCGCGACCGGGAAGACGGTCTGCTATACATGTGACCACAGCACGTACTCGCGCTCCCAGCTCGCGGCGCGGCTAGGGGACGGCATCATTCTCCTGAGCGGCGGTGGAAACCTGGGGGACGTCTGGAAGCAACCGCAGCGCCTCCGCGAGCGCGTCCTGGGGGACTTCCCCTCCACACCAGTCGTCCAGCTACCGCAGTCAGTGTTCTTCAGCAAGAGCGAAGAGGTCGAGCGTGTCCGGGCGATCTTCGACGCCCACACCGAGTTCACGCTCCTGCTGCGTGACAGCCGGAGCTTGCGCTTCGCGTCCGAGAACTTTCGCGCGCCGAGCATCCTGTGCCCTGACATGGCACTGTACCTGGGCCCGCTCGCACACCCCGCGCCAGCCACGCAGCAGGTGGTATGGCTCGCACGCACCGATCGCGAGCGCGGCGGCGGCACACCGCCCCCGGGAGTGCCGAGCGTGGATTGGCTCTACGAGCCCGCCACGATGGACATCCGTCTGGAGCGATTCCTCCGCGAACAATTCGTGAACCACCCGCACACCGCGCGGTCTCTGCGCGGCGCACTCTCCCGCGCCGCCAACCGCGCCGCTCGGCGACGCCTCCAGCGCGGCTGCGCCACGCTCGGTGCGGGACGCACGGTCATCACCGACCGGCTCCACGCGCACATCCTCAGCCTCCTGCTCGGGATTCCACACATAGTGCTCGACAATAGCTACGGCAAGCTGCGTGGCTTCTACGAGACCTGGACAGCGAGCAGCAAGCTGGTACGCTGGGCGAACAACCCGACGCACGCCGTCGCGCTGGCGGCGGAGCTTGCCCGATGAGCTCCATGCCGATCGCGGTATCGGTGATAGTGTGCACGCGGAATCGGTGTGAGAAGCTCATCAACACGCTCGAGGCGATGACCCGCCTCGCCATCCCGCCCGAACTGGCATGGGAGCTGGTGGTCGTGGACAATGGCTCGACCGACGGCACGGCCGACCTCCTCGCGCGCTACGAGCCACGTCTGCCGCTCCGCCACATCGTCGAGCTCGAGCCCGGCCTCTCCTCGGCCCGCAACGCCGGCCTGCGAGCCGCCCACGGCCTGATCATCGCCTTCACCGACGACGATTGCATCCCTGCCGCCGGATGGCTCGCCACGCTCCACGAGGAGTTCGCGCGCAGCACCGGGCTCGCCGGACTCGGAGGGCGCGTCGAGCTATACGACCCGGCGGACTATCCGATCACGATCCGGACCTCCCGCCAGCGTGAAGCCCTTGCCTTCGCCCACCAGCTCCCGGCGCTCATGGCTGGGTGCAACATGGCGTTCCGGCGAGCGACGTTCGACGTGGTCGGCCGATTCGACACCGCCCTCGGCGCGGGAACGCGGGTAGGCAGCGCCGAGGACACTGATTTCCTTTACCGCGCCCTGCTGCACGGGCTGGAGATCGAATACATCCCAAGGGTCGTGGTGCAACATGACCACGGTCGTCGGACGCGCGACGCCGTGCGGAGGCTCCGACACTGCTATGCACGCGGACGCGGCGCACTCCTGTTCAAGTATCTCCTCAGAGCGGATCGTGGGATGGTAGCGTGCATCTACGCCGACGCACTCTGGAACACGCGCGAGATCGCGAAGGATCTGCGCGCGCGTCGCTTGCCGCGTGAAGTCTGGTGGCGTTGCTGGCACATGCTCATGGGAGCCGCGCTCTGGATCGTCACGCCCCGCTCCCGCGCGCTCTCCGCGAACCGCCGCGCCTCGACGCAGTTGGCGTCCGTCCCGTTCACATCGCCAGTCGACCCATCCTGACCAATCAGCCTCGTTTCGGCGCCCTGATGCTCACTGGCTGAGCACCGAGATCAGCACCGGACGGCAGTAGCTCGACACCCGCTGGCCAGATGCCGGGAGGAACTCTCAGCGTTGTCTCTCGACTCCGATGCGGAGCATGAAGCGGGTGGCTCGGTCCTGTACCCGCTCGATCACATCGTACACACCACGCACCACGCTCAGGGTACCCAGGCGAGCAGGCGAGAGCGATGCGTGCGAATCCAGCCGCATCGTTCGACCCACGTTGATGAAGCGCCCCGCCTTCAGCTCCGCGATGGGGTCGTCCGCCTCGCCGGGTAGGACAACGCGAAGCTCGCGGTCATTCCGGCTATCGTGCTGGTCGAGGCCGACCGTGGCAACCATGTTCGGGCGGCCGCGGCGAAGCTCGCTGACGAGTCGCATCGAGCGAGGATCCGGGAGATATCTGGTGTTGTAGTTCCCGTTCCACACCTCGATCGCGTCGATGTGATCGAGCACGACCTGCGGAATCCTATAGTGCGCGAGCGTCGGGTGCGCGAGCACCGTCATCCGCGCCGTTGAACGCGTCTGCTCGAAAAACTCCGCTGGCGTGGTCGGAGTGATCCATTCGCGCAGGTCGAGCGCGAGGAGATGCAGGCCGTGATGTCCGGCGAAACGGAACTCGAGCCCGGGAATGAGCCGGACGTCCGCGCCTGACAGCTCTGCGCACTGCTGTCGGTACTCCTCGAATTCTTCGGGAACCAGGTCCTCGGCATGGTCAGTCATGCCGATGAAACGGATTCCGCGCGCGACACACGTCTCTCGAAGGACCTCGAGCGAGTCCTTCCCGTCGTGCGAATAATCGCTGTGCATGTGAATCACGCCGGGGACGGGACTCACGCTACGGACACCGATCGAGAGATCACTGGACGATTACGTGAAGGAGTGGCTGGAACACAAGGCCGCGCCCGCCAGTTTACCATGTATAGAGGGCCGCGCGCTATGGGGCGCGTGCCCGGCGTCGTTGCTGGCGGCCAATCCCGGCGCGTGCGCGCTACTCCGTCCTGGAGCCGGCGCGACCGATCGCGGGCGCGGTCCGGAGGAGTATCGTCATGGAATTGCAAGAACGGTACGACAAGGCACTCACCTTCGAGCAGTTCGTCGATGGGGCGCAGAAGAACCAGGATCTCTGGCGCGGAGTATACCGCCTGGCGAAGGTACCCCAGGAATACGTGGAACGCGTGAAGGCCATTCTCCCCGGGCAGTGGCATCTGCTGGTCCTGGCGGAAGACTGGTGTGGCGACGCGGTGAACTCCGTCCCGCTGATCGTGCGCCTGGCGGAGGCGAGCGGCAATGTCGATGTCCGGCTCCTCGCGCGCGACAAGAACCTCGACATCATGGATGCGCACCTCACCAACGGCTCGCGCTCCATCCCGGTGGTCATGGTACTCGATGAGGCATTCGAGGAGCGCGGCTCGTGGGGTCCCCGTCCTCGTCCGCTGCAGGAGTGGATGCTCTCTACCGGCCTCCAGATGCCCTCCGAGCCGCGTTACCACGAGGCGCGCACATGGTACGCGCGCGACCGCGGGCTCACGACGCTGGAGGAAGTGGTGGGCCTTCTGGAGAGCGTGGTGACGGTCAGAACCTGAAGATCCCCTTCAGCAACTGCACGATTCTGTCACCCAGAGCGTCGTCGGTTTCGGGTGGCTCGGTGTGCTCCGTGCAGTAGTGGGTGGGCTCGGTCCCCACGCGGAACCACTCGCGCCGCGTCACCGGACACCACTCCATCGCGAGCTGGCCGTTGCCCGAGTCGATCAGGCGTGAGACCAGTCCGGCCGGAGCGCGCCACGCTTCGTCGCGAGCTCCCTGCGGCCAGCCATTCACGTAGAAGTCGGCCCACGCCGGCGCAGCCAGCCTGCCGCCGGTGGCCGCGCCGCCCATGGAACGCGGAGCATCGTAGCCGAACCAGACCCCGGCCACGATGGAAGGCGTGTAGCCCACGAACCATGCGTCGGTGCCGTCGTTGGTGGTTCCCGTTTTCCCTGCGATCGGACCACGCGCGCCCATAGAGCGCACGACATTGCCGGTGCCGTTATCCACGACCGACTGGAGCATGGACGTGAGCTGGAACGCGTCGCGTGGGTCCAGCACGGAATCTCGGGGCGCCACATCATTGGACCAGAGCACGCTACCATCGCCCGCCACGATGCGACGCACCAGGCGCGGCCGCACTCTGTAGCCGCCGTTCGCGAAGGGTGCGTACGCCACCACGAGCTCCAGTGGCGTCACCTCGAGCGCACCAAGCGCGATGGATGGCACGGCCCGGAGTGGGCTCGTGATACCGTTGGCACGCGCCAACTGCGCTACGCGCGCCTCACCCACCGCGCGGCTGAAGCGTACCGCAGCCACATTCGACGACAGGGCCAGGGCTCGGCGCATGGTGATGGTGCCGCTGTATTCGTCGCCATAATTGGCGGGCATCCATACAGTCTGCCCCTGCGCCACGCTCACTGGCTCGTCCTTCACCAGCGATGCCGGCGTGTAGCCAACACCCAGTGCCGCCGCATAGATGAACGGCTTGAAGGCGGACCCCGGCTGGCGGTGTGCCGCGAACACGCGGTTGAAGCCGCCCGGCTCGTTGCGCCGTCCGCCAACGAGCGCTCGGATGTCGCCGGTGCGCGGGTCCACGGCGACGAGCGCCCCTTCCACACCGTCGCCATCCCCCGCGCCTCCCTCCTGCCTCGTCACACGATCTATTGCAGCCGAGCGCACGCGCACCGCCCGCTCGGCGGCGCGCTGCGCCCTGGAATCGATGGTCGTGTAGACCGTCACATCGCCCAATTCCTGCGCGTCGCTGCCCAGCACCGAGTCCACCAGAGCGCTCACCGCGCCGATCGCGTAGGACGTGGTGCGCGGCGGACGCCACTCGTCCTTCGTCAGTCTGAGCGGCTCAGCCGCCGCCCTGCGCGCGCGGGCGGCGCTTATGTAGCCCTCCTCCGCCATGAGAGAGAGGACCAGATTCCTCCGTGCACGAGCGCGTTTGGGATCGTGGCGCGGAGTGTACGCCGACGGACCCTTGGGGAGCGCGGCCAGCATCGCGCCCTCCGCCAGAGTGAGATCCGCGACGCTCTTTCCGAACAGATCCCGGCTCGCCGCCTCCACTCCGTACGTACCGTTGCCCAGGTAGATGACGTTCAGATAGAGGGCGAGGATATCGTCCTTCGACAGGTTACGCTCGATGAGGCGCGCGAGGCGTACCTCGAGCAGTTTGCGGCGCAGCGTGCGGCGTGGCGGGAGCAGCGAGGTGAAACCGTTGCGCGCCACCTGCATGGTGATGGTACTGAACCCCTCGCGCACGCCCAGCGCGCCCACGTTTCGCAGTGTCGCTCGCGCCACGCCCCGCCAATCGATTCCACTGTGACTGTAGAAGCGTCGGTCTTCGGTAGCGATGAACGCCCGGCGTACATGGAGAGGCACCCGCGAGAGCGGGACATTGACACGCCGCACGTAGTTGAGCTGCCCCAGCAGCGCGCCCGAGCGATCGAGCACACGGCTTCCCTCTGCCGGGCGAAAGCGGCGGATGTCGGCGGCCGACGGACAGCCTCCAAACCCGCAGGTGCCCAGCCACGCACCGAACGTCCCCAGAACCACTATCAGGGCGCCCGCGGCGAGCGAACGCCAGCGCTCGCGCCACAGACGCCGCGACCCGAGTTGCGTCCAGCGCATGCGCAGGGAGCGCCAGACCCGCCCGGGGAACCGGGGCTGTTGCCTGGAAGGCGGCTTGATCATCTCAATAAAATAAGAGGATGCCCGTCGCTATGATTCCACTACGACGGCAAATAGAATTCGCGACCGGCATCCTACCACCTACCCCGCCGTCGACCCGCACCATCATACAGGCTCTCAGAATGACGTACCGCGCACCAGTTGCGCTCGTGGTGTTTCTTCTCGTAGCGTCCTCATGCGGGGAGGGAGAAGCGAGCTCGAAGCTCCGTGCTTCCTCGGCCCATCCCGCCGCCAGCCCCATACTCGAGTCACCCGCCCGCACTACATCCCCTTCTCCCTCTCCAGCCCCCGCCCTCTCTCCCGCGTCGCACCCGATGCCGGACAGCCCTAGCGACGCACCCGTTGCCGCGCGAGAGACATCAGTACGAGTACCCAACCAGCTCGGACGTATCCCTATACTCGAGTACCACCTCATCGGCGACAAAGATGGAAGGTGGATGGTGGAGCGCGGGCGCTTCCGCCGGCAGTTGGAGCTACTCTATGAGAGGGGTTATCGCCCCATAACAGTTGCCGAGTTGGTGGACGGCAAGATAGACCTTCCGGCCGGCCAGTCACCCGTAGTTGTTACCTTCGACGACGCGTCGCCGTCTCAGTTCGGCTATGTAGAGCGCAACGGACAGTTGGAGGTGGACCCCAACAGCGCGGTGGGCATCTGGCTGAGCTTCCACGCGGCGCATCCGGACTGGGGCAACAAAGCAGTGTTCTGCATGCTCTCGGGCGCGGCCGCGGGGCGATCGTTCTTTGGCGACAAGGGGATCGAGGGTCAGAAGTCCGAGTGGCGAATGAAAAAAGTGAGGTTTCTGGCTGAGCAGGGATTCGAGCTCTGCAATCACACCTTGTGGCACGCCAACCTGGGGCACATAGGCGATAATCTCGTACGCGAGCAGATCGCGCGCGGTGCTCTGGCCATCGACTCTGCCGTGAGCGGCTACAGAGTTCGCACCTTTGCACTCCCGCTCGGCGTCTGGCCCAAGAATCGCGGACTGGCGAGTGCCGGGTCGTGGCGTGATCCCAAGAGCGGACGTGAGACTCATTACAAGAACGACGCGGTACTGATGGTGGCTGGCGGAGCAGCTCGCAGTCCGTTCGACCCACAATTCGATCCTCAGCGCCTACCGCGAGTCCAGGTCTTCGGGAATGAGCTCGAGAGGGTGCTGGATCAACTCGACCAGACGCGCACACGATACGTGGCTGGCGGAAGTGTGCCCAAGCGCAGCGCCAGTTCGGTGAGGCGGGCTGCGAGTGTCTCCGTCAAATCGTCCGCTGTCGTACCAGTTGACGAAGCAGCGACATCACTCGAGCATGGACGTTGATGCTCGAGTGATGTAGTAATAGAAGGCTCTGAACCCCGCCTACGGATGTTCACGGCTGCACAGGCGAGTGCGCTGATCGATTGTGACGTGAGTTACAAACATTGTCCTAAAAGAGAGCATCGTTGTCCTAAAAGTGCGCTTGCTGGCTGGGTTACGTGAGCGCAGATTGCTCCGTTGTTCAGTGATGGTCAGACCGTGGAGGTAGGATGGAGCGCGCCGAAATCAGGTTGCAGCACTTCGCGTTTTTCGAGGAGCTGGCTGGGGTGGAAGGCGAGAACACTCCCGAGTGGAGCACGACGAGCGCTGGATTACTCACGCTCAGGTATTTCGACGCGTGGCTACTCGACAAGACGCACCCTGTGCGGAGTGACTCGTGGGGACTGCGTCTGTTGCGCAGGAGAGTCTCGGAGATCGACGATGGCAGTCCAATCAAGGCCCTGTTGGGGGGCATTCTTGACGCGATGTCATCGGCGGATCGGGTACGTCCAGCTGCAGTAGCACCGCGGCTGATGGCGTATGCGCGAGCGTTGCAGTTCGATGCCAAGTGGGCGTTGGCCGCGGACGTGTACGGCACGGTGATCAGTTGTGCCGACAGCGTGGCCGACACCGATCTGGTAATCTCGGCGCACATGCAGCTCGGTGCGTGCTGGCGCGTGCTGGCGCGGTGGGAAGAGGCGGTGCGCGCTTACGAGTTTGCAGGGCTCGTAGCGGAAAGCGCGGGCGATGTGATGAACGTGCTGCGTGCGCGGATCGCCGAAGCAAATCTGGCCACCGACCGAGGGAATCTACCGTTGGCGGAGGAGATTCTCGACGAAACGATCGTAATGGCGAGGGATCCGGATTTGACCGAAGTTCGGTCGATAGCGCTGCAGGAT